>DATBNH010000062.1:0-4786 GCA_036554405.1 Cellvibrionaceae bacterium
ATTTCGGCCATGTTGTCCAACGAAAAAAAACCGAACAGGCCCCAGTACTCAATCAGCATATCAAAGCTTTCGGTGCCGGGCTTCACCAGCTCTTCCCAGTGGTGATCAAACAGACTCATGGCTCGGCTGAAACCTTCGGCCCAATCGTGCAGCGGGTGGCCGGGTTTAAAGTTGTCTTCGGGGGTTTTCGCCAGTTTGCAGCCAGGGGGTAATTTCGGGCTGCCTGCTATTACGTCATCATTAATTTGGTTATAAAGCTGAATGATATGCCCAAAGTTTTCGGCCTCGTCAGCCTGCAGCTCTGGCATGTCGCTGCCAAATATACCCGGCAGCCAGGCGGAAGGCTGCAGCAGTGCGGGGGTGGTACACACGGCAAATAAATAACCTTTTAAGCCTGTCAGGTTTAAGGTTTCTGGCGGCATGTGTGGCAATTGTAAAAACTGATTGAGCTTGCGCGCCTCGGCTGAAGTGAGTGGCTTTGCATCCAGCATATTCATAAAAATCCCCTTGACGAAATCAGAGGGCGATTATAGTGGTTTTAAACCCGAAATCTGACAGGTAGCTTATAGTTGGATTTAGGGGTGTAGCGTGATCAAAATGAATATGGGGATAATCAGGCAGGCCAAAACAGACCGCGCAGCACTGCCGCCACACCAGCAACAGCAGCGATGGAAAGAATAATAGGGCGCATGGAGGTAAAAGGCAGCCGGTGGATAAGATGGCCGGAAAGCCAGAAGCCGATGATGACGCCGGGAAAGCTGACGGCCACCAGTTTTAGCTCGCGCATGCCAATCAGCCCCGCTGGGGCCAGGGCGACAATACTGGCGCAGCTGGCGAATAAAAAGAAAGCGGCGAGATTGGCGCGCATGCGCGGGCCGGTTTCGTTTTGGTAAATTAGCCCCATGGGCGGGCCGCCCACAGCGGTAATGGTGCCCATATAACCCGAGGCGCCACCGGCAATAATGCTGTTGCGGCCCGATAAGCTGGGTTTGAGACCAATAACACTCAGGCCCACAGCCAGTAAAATCAGCACGCCAAAGGCGAGCTCGAAACCGCGTGCGGTGAGCATGGTAAGGGTGAAGCCTGCCAGCACAGTGCCTATTATATTGCCGCCAATGGCGTAGCGCACTGGACGAAAACTGAGGCTGGCGCGGTTGCGTACCAGCATCATAATGTTGAGCAGCACGGCGTTAATGATCATGGGGCCGGGTAAAAACAGCGGGCTGATTAAAAATACTAAAGGGGCCGATAAGGTGCCAATACCGTAACCCGCCACTCCTTGCAAGCAGGCACCGGCCAGCAATGCCAGATTGGCCAGCAAGATTTGCATGAGTGAAATATCTGTCACAGCTTGCTCATACCCTCTATAAATCTGGGGCCACACGCCCAGGCACCTGCCTATTGTATGATAATAAAACCCCGCCGTCTGCCGATGCATGGTGTTGACTTGAAAAGCTTGTTCAGTGTCGCTGTATAGTGCGAAGCGCCCCCACCATCCCCGAGCCCCTGCCGCAAGCGGGAGGGGCTGGGGAGGAGGCTAGAGGCTCTGCTGCTTTTTACGTGCAAGGTTAACCAGGTAGTTCACCGCCGGCAGCATGCAGGCGCCGCCGATCACAATGTAGATCAAACCGTCGTGCTCAAAGCGCAGGTGCGCGGGTAGCAGTTCGGCATCGGTTAGCATTAGCGCCAGGCCAACCCCGATGAACAAGGTGCCGATGATATCCAGAAAAATTAACGGTAACGGCAGTGGTAATTTTTTGGCCATGTTCGGCTCCTGTGGTGGCTATCGGCGGCGTTGATGCTGCTCCCAATTCGCTTGGCGTTTGCGCTCGCTTTTTTTCAACAGTACATAAGTGGCACCGCTGGCGCCATGATGTTTCTGTGATGAGTGAAACGCCAGTATCTCGTCAAACTGCGGCAGCCAGTGCGCCACACAGCTTTTCAGCAGCGCCGGTTGCGCACGGCCCTCGCCTTTACCGTGGGTAATGAGGGCGCAGCGAATATCGTGGGCCATACAATCGCTAATAAATTGGTACACCTCCACCCTCGCCTGCTCAATGGTCATGCGATGCAAGTCCAATCGTGCATCAATAGCGTATTTACCCAAACGCAGGTTTTTGTAAACCCCGTGCTGTACACCATCGCGCTTGAAGGCGAGGATATCGTTGGGCTCCACCGGCTCTACGTATTCGCCCGAGAGAAAATTGGTGTTCTCCGGGGTGGCGGCAAGTGCGGCCTGGCGGCGGTGCTTCAGGGCCTTGGCACTCGGCTTATCGGCAGCAAGGGGTACGGTTTTTGGCAGCTTGATGGGGGCCACATCACCCATTTCGCTTAAAAACAGCGCTTTTTCCTGATCGTCTTCTGCCATAACTATTACCTCTTCGCCAAGGGGCCATTATGCCCAAGCGGGCGTTAAATCACCATTTAGGGCACCGCTAAAATTTGCTTGCAGACTCTGGCTTACAGGCATTTTCTTCAGCTAGGCGCGCGATGCAGGCGGGCTGGTTGCCTATATGGACGTAGGTAAGGGGCGAGAGCAGGATGCGGTAAGCTTTGTCCCGTCGAAGCAGCGCAACGACGCTGGAGGAAATGCCTGTAAGCCCCGAAGGGCGCGGCCTGTGCGGCCCCACTGCGGCGTTTCTTTGCTTGTAAAGGACAACCAGCCTTCACCTTCACAAAGAGCCTTGCAGTGGCGCCGCACAGATTGCGCAGAGACTACAATTAACTTTTAGAGGGGCCCTTAACGCTGGCAGAGCCCAGTCGATCAACTATGCTTAAGCGAGCGGGAGATTCTGATTATGGCCGATTCCGAGCGGACAAGTATCCACAACAACACGCTGGCAATGGTGTCTTTGCTACTAAGTTTACTGGTGGCGTTTATCTGGGCAGCGCTGCTGTTTGCCGATGGCAGTATTGTGGCCTGGCAACAAGTGGATGCTGTACGGCTGGTACGCGATTTGGTGTTTAGCTGTGCCAGTTTTGCGCTGTTAATACTAGCGGCTTTTTTGCCTGTACGCCGCCCGGTAGCTGTACGTTTAAGCCTGGGAGCCGGGTTGTTGTTTTTTGGCGCCTGGCACCTGCTGGTAAGCGTTTTTATAGTTGACGCCTCGCCACTGCTTGAAAGTCTGGGCGCCGGGGCGCTGGCGCTGGGCAGTGTAATTTTGGCCGATGGTTTGTATCAGTTTGGCAAGGTGTATCGGTTAAGCCGTCTGTTGTTGGGCAGCTACCGCAAGATTGAGTACAGCCTGTCTACCACCGATCAGCTCACCTTATTGTTTAACCGCCGCTACTTTTTCAGCACCTGCCCCACCTTGCTGCTTAACGCGCGCAAACACGACGAGCCGGTATGCTTGATATTGCTCACCCTGGAAAACCTGCCGACGATTAACCACGATAGCGGCCATGCGGTGGGCGATTGTGTGTTGTCGGAAATTGGCAAGCTAATTACCCGCTATACTCGCCGCCAGGATATTAACGCCCGTATCAGCAGTCGACGCTTTGGCCTTTTTTTACCCAGTACCCAAGCCCCCGAGGCCAATGAAATTGCCGCACGCTTAAATAATTTTGCCCGCAAAGTGACCTGTACCACTGATACCGGCGAGACCTTGGTAGTTGAAGTAAAAATGTTGATTGCCGTGTGCGAGGCCGCCATTGACGAGAGCCTTGAACAGTTGGTAGAGCGCGCCATGTGCGGAGCGCCCAGTAGCAGGTTGTCTGCCATCGGTTAGCGGCCACTGATTTTAACTCCCTCCCTCGCAATTCCCGCGAAGGCGGGAATTGCGGGGGAGGGTTTAGGAGGGGTTAGCGGTTTTCGCGGTTGGCAATCAAGTCGTCTACCACTGACGGGTCGGCCAGGGTTGAAGTGTCGCCCAGGGTATCCAGTTCGTTAGCGGCAATTTTGCGCAAAATGCGACGCATAATTTTACCGGAGCGGGTTTTAGGTAAACCCGGCGCCCACTGAATAATATCCGGCCGGGCGATAGCGCCAATTTCTTTAACACACAGTTGCACCAGTTCGGCCTTTAGCGCGTCCGAAGGTTCGGCAACGCTCATCAAGGTGACGTAGGCGTATATGCCCTGCCCTTTAATATCGTGGGGGTAGCCCACCACCGCCGCCTCGGCGATCTTTTCGTGCAGCACCAATGCGCTCTCTACCTCGGCGGTGCCCATGCGGTGACCGGATACGTTGAGTACATCGTCAACGCGGCCGGTAATCCAATAGTAGCCATCTTTATCGCGCCTAGCGCCGTCGCCGGTAAAGTAATAGCCTGGGTAGGTAGAATAGTAGGTGTCTATACAACGCTGATGATCGCCGTAAACCGTGCGCAATTGGCTGGGCCAGGCTGCCTTGATGGCCAGATTGCCCTCGCCTGCACCTTCCACTTCTTTGCCATCGTTATCCAGCAGTACCGGTTGTACGCCAAAAAACGGCACGGTGGCTGAGCCGGGTTTTAAGTCGATGGCACCCGGCAGCGGGGTGAGCATATGGGCGCCGGTTTCGGTTTGCCACCAGGTGTCCATAATCGGGCAGCGGGCGTCGCCCACTACCCGGTAGTACCACTCCCAGGCCTCCGGGTTGATGGGCTCGCCAACGCTGCCGAGAATACGTAAAGAGGCGCGCGTGGTGGCTTTCACATACTTATCACCCTGTCCCATAAGTGCGCGAATCGCGGTAGGGGCGGTGTAAAAACTATTAACACAGTGCTTGTCTACCACCTGCCAGCAGCGCGAGGCATCAGGGTAAGTGGGCACGCCTTCAAACATCAAGGTGGTGGCGCCATTGGCC
>DATBNH010000078.1:0-2159 GCA_036554405.1 Cellvibrionaceae bacterium
CGCCCGCCTTTAGCGTGCATTGCCGCCGCCTTTGCCGGTGTCTCTGCCGGTTACAGTGCCAATTTACTGTTGGGCCCGGCGGATATTATTCTCGCCGGTATCACCCAGGAGTCGGTGGCTATTGTCGACGCTGGCTATCAAGTGAGCATTGCTGGCAATTACTATTTCACTTTTGTTTCCACCTTTCTGCTGAGTCTGATCGGCGCCTGGGTGACGGTGCGTTGGGTGGAGCCTTACCTGGCTCTCGGTCAGCAGCGCGATACCCCGCCGGAAGATAGCTTGTTGCATGAACCGCAAAACCCGCTGGCGCAAACCCGGGCGCTGCGCAGGGTGGGAGTGTGGACACTGATATTTGCTCTGCTGGTGGTGGCCGCAGCCTGGGGCACTGATGCACCGCTGCGCGATGAAAGCGGGCGTTTACTGCCGGCGGCGTTGGTGCCGTTAATCGCTTTTTATGCGGCGATTGCCGGGGTCATCTTTGGGCGTGTAAGCGGCCGTTATCAGCGCACCTCGGAGTGTGTTGAAGGTATGGAAAATGCCATGCGAACCTTGGCCGGTTATCTGGTGTTGATATTTTTTGCCGCCCAGTTTGTCGCCTGCTTTAGCTGGAGTAATTTGGGTGTGCTGGTGGCCAACAGCGGTGCCAGTTTACTCAGCGCTTGGGAAGGTCAGAGCATTGCCCTGTTACTGTTGTTTGTATTGATCAGCGCGTTTATAAATTTATTTGTAGGCAGCGCCTCGGCTAAGTGGGGCATATTGGCGCCGGTGTTTGTGCCCATGTTATTTTTGCTGGGTATTGCCCCCGAGAAAACGCAAATGGCCTACCGCATAGGTGACAGCGCCACCAATATTATTACCCCGCTAATGCCTTACTTTGGTGTAGTGCTGGCCTTTGCCGCGCGCTACCGCAAAGATATGGGCGTGGGCACCATGGTGGCCATGATGCTGCCTTACTCGCTGGCGTTTCTCCTCTGCTGGACAGCGTTTTTTGCCCTGTGGTTATGGCTGGGCTGGCCGCTGGGGGTGATGCTTTAAAAATGTCAGTCTGCCTTCGACCCCCAACCCGTTAGAAACTATAACTGCTACTAATCCAGTCTGAACGGTGAATGGATAACATAAAGGCATGCAACTCACTCTCGGCGTAAGCGCCATCCCAGAGTGCGGCTGAATGCCCTAGCCCTTCGTAAGCAGTAATCCGCATATTCTCTGCTGTGGTATCACAATGCTCTGGAATGCGAGTTTCTTTAACCGTTATCCAGGGGCCGGGATGGTGGCCGCCATCACTATTGCCACCCATTACCCAAATAGGTGCTTTGGTGTAATGGCAGTATTGCGCCACCTGGTTAGGCGCCTGAAAGGCAACTGGTATAAAGGCGGCATAAACAGTATCGCGGTAGCCATTTTCAATCAGCTGACGCACCGCCGAGCCACCGGCGCTGAGACCGGTGACAATCACCCGGTCGGGATCAATCCGAAACTCTCTGAGCGCTGCCAGGGTTAATTTATGTACTCGGTCACGGTTAAGCCAGCCGCTGCCACTATTACCTGCAGGTGCATAATGGGGGGCTATTACAATGGCTGGGAAATTATTAACCATAGCGGTTTTTTTCATCTGCCGGATAAAACCTTCTGGATTGGCTTGCGGCGCGGTGTGCTGGGTGTTAAGTGTTCGACCACCTAGTCCGTGTAGGGATACCACGACGGGGTATTGTTTATTTTTATTGCCCGCTTCATTGTAGCCAGGTGGCAAATACAGTGCATAGGAATAACCGGCCGCCAAGTGTGCAGTAATATTACCCGGGTTGCCACAATTGGCAGTGTGCGGGCGCGCCCCGGTGGCGGCCAGGCCGTTAACTTTTATTTCCCTGATTTGTGAAATATTATCCTTGGCCACCAGACGAATGCGGTCGGTAATATAGGGCGTGGCCAGATTTAAAGTGACCGTGCGCGTGGTGTCGTTGGGCAGGTTATAACTGCCGCCCGGCAAGGAGTGATAACAGCCGCCGTTATGGGCTTGAAATTCGAAAGACTGCATGGCAAAGCGGTTGCTGCCCACGTTGCCGCTGTGCAAGGTAATGGAGTGTACCTCGACCAGGCGTTCAAGGTGCAGCTCCACATAACCGTTGGCATCATAGGCGATCCTGAATGCGCCAGCATCA
>DATBNH010000127.1:0-3520 GCA_036554405.1 Cellvibrionaceae bacterium
CGGGTTCCGTGAATGTGTATTACGAAGCGGCAGCGGTTATTGTTACGTTAATTCTGCTGGGGCGTTTGCTGGAGGCCCGAGCCAAAGGCCGCACCAATCAGGCCGTGGCCCGGCTGGTGGGCTTGCAGGCAAAAACTGCCAGGGTATTGCGCAGTGGCAAAGAGTTTGACTTGCCGCCCGAGCATGTGGTGTTGGGTGAAATCATTATTGTACGTCCCGGTGAAAAAATTCCCTTTGACGGCGAGCTGATATCCGGTCATTCGTATGTGGATGAATCCATGCTCACCGGCGAGCCTATGCCTGTAGAGAAATCGCCGGGCAGTGAGGTGGTGGGCGGCACACTTAACCAAAGTGGCAGTTTTCAATTTATCGTCACCAAGCTGGGTGAAGACAGCTTGCTCGCGCAAATTATCCGCATGCTGGAGCAGGCCCAAGGTACGCGCTTGCCCATTCAGACCCTGGTTAATAATGTCACCCTCTGGTTTGTGCCGGCGGTAATGGGCTCGGCACTGGCCACTTTTGTCGTGTGGTTAACGTTCGGCCCGGCGCCGGCGCTAACATTGGCGCTGGTCAATGCGGTGGCGGTGCTGATAATCGCCTGCCCCTGCGCTATGGGTTTAGCCACGCCCACATCCATTATGGTGGCCACCGGCCGCGCCGCCGAAATGGGCGTGTTATTTCGCCACGGCGATGCTCTGCAAAGCCTACGCGATATTCACGTGGTGGCGGTGGATAAAACCGGTACCCTGACCGAGGGCAAACCGGCGCTAACCGATTTTAGTGTGACCGCAGGGTTTGAGCGCGAACAATTATTGGCTTGGGCGGCGGCGGCGGAGAAACATTCCGAACATCCTATCGCCCAGGCCATAGTGCAGGCAGCTGAGCGCGAACAATTAACCCTGCCAGTGGCCACAGGTTTTGAATCTCTGACCGGTTACGGTATCAGCGCTCAGGTTGAAAACCATACCATTACCATAGGGGCGCGGCGCTTGCTCGACGAGCGCGGTATTATGGCTGAAAGCTTTAGCGGGCAGGCCCAGCAACTGGCCCTTGAGGGTAAAACGCCTCTGTACCTGTTGGTTGATAACGCGCTTGCCGCACTGATTGCTGTGACTGACACTTTGAAACCCACCACATCCGCGGCCATCCGTCATTTACAGCAACAGGGCCTGCGTGTAGTGATGATGACCGGCGATAACCAGGCCACCGCCCATGCTATAGCGCGTGAGCTGAATATTGATGAAATAGTGGCCGAGGTGTTACCGGCGGGCAAGATGGAGGCGCTGAAAAAACTGCAAGCCTCGGGGTTAAAGGTAGCCTTTGTTGGCGATGGCATTAACGATGCCCCGGCCCTGGCGCAAGCTGATGTAGGTATTGCCATAGGCACCGGCACCGATATTGCCATCGAAAGCGCCGACGTGGTATTGGTAAAAGGCACCCTCAGTGGAGCGGTCAATGCCATTGCCATATCGCGCGCGGCCATGCGCAATATCAAGCAGAATCTGTTCTGGGCCTTCGCCTACAACACCGCTCTAATACCGGTGGCGGCCGGGCTGCTGTACCCCACTTATGGTTTACTGTTGTCCCCCCTATTTGCCGCCGGTGCCATGGCGCTTTCCAGTGTGTTTGTATTGGGCAATGCCTTGCGGCTGAAACGTTTAAAGATAGCGGTTTAAAAAGCAGTAGAAACTGGACATAAGGGGGATATGCTTGCACAATAACTTGTGTAACAGGAAGCGTTGCCGGCCCAGGTACTCAGGCTGCTGGTAACGCACATGACAGGATAAACATGGAACCAGTAGTCATCATAATGTTATCTGCTATTCACCTTAACCGCTGTTCTGCCCTCCGCACAATTGGATCATGTCTGATTTGTGGTGTTTTGGCGGTCTAAAAGCATTTTGTTCACAATAAAACCACAAAGAGTATGGAACTATGCCTATAACAAACAGGATATCTCCCTTTGCTACGTCTCTAAAGATTCTATTACTTGCTGCAGTACTCGCCCTGAGCGCGTGTGGCGGCGGCGGTGGGGGCGGTACTACAACCACCCCCCCTCCCGTGAACAGCAGTAGTAGTAGCAGTAGTAGTGTGGCCAATACATCCCCGGTAGTGGATGCTGGGCCAGATCAGACGGTCAATGCCGGTGAAACTGTCAACATTAATGTGAATGTTACCAGTAACAACACAATTGTTAGCCGTACCGCCAGCCGTATTTCGGGGCCGTCGGTATCGCTTGTTACTACTGATATTAATAGTATGAACTACAGTCTGGTGGCTCCAAGCACGGGCACCGAAGACTCTGTAGTGATCGAATACCGTTTCACGGTAGAAGATGATACTGGTGAATCGGGTAGCGACACTCTGGTGATTACCGTGTTGCGTGTCAATGAAGCACCCACTGTCAGTGTCGGGGCAGACCAAGCCGTTATCGGCTTAACCGATGTGAGTTTGTCGGCAACTGCTTCAGACCCAGATGGTGAGATAGCGTCTTATCAATGGGAGCAAACTGGTGGTGGTGATCATGCCACGGTTGTGTTGGAAGACTCAGACACAGCTACCCCCAGCTTTACCGCCCCCTCTACCGATGCAGAGATTGCTCTGGATTTTACGGTAACGGCTACTGATAATGACGGCGAAACAGCAACGGATACGGTTACTGTTACAGTTCGCTCTGAAAATGCACCTGAAATTTCAATGCACTTCCCGCCAGCAGGAGGCCAGTACATAGCTGCTGAGGGAGACGATTCTCATATTTCAGCTTACGGTGTTGTCGAAGCCAAGGAAGGGGCTAGTATTGAAAAAGTAGAAGTATCCGCAGGGGCTAATACCGTAACCGCTACACTCAGAGCTAATGGTCATTGGCGAGCCGATAATGTTGTGATTCCCGTTGATAATGCTTCTATAGATTTGTTAGTCACAGTTACCGATTCAATGGAGCGTGTCAGTACCACTGAGGCAAATTTGCACCTAACTTCCGCCCCGTTTGAGATAGGATCAAGTTCTTGGCGGGAGACTACGGCTTTAGCTATCGAACCGGGTGAGGATTATATCTGGCTGCTGACAACGGGCAGCACATTTGATCACCTCACTTTGGCTCGTGTAAATGTGCATACGGGTGAGCGCGAGGAGTCTATCACCGATTTTAACGATGAAAGTTCTGGCCCAGTGCTGAGCCCATTTTCTGATATGGCGTACGACACCGATCAAGGGCTTTTTTACTTGTCTTCCAATCCCGCCAGTGGTGATAGAGTTATTGTATCTGTTGATGCAATAACCGGACAGCGTGAGATTATCTCTGGTCCTTTAAACACAGGAAGTGAATTGGAAAACCCCATAAGTCTGGCACTTCAGGGCGATTATATTTATGTGGCAGATAATTCTGCGGACACTATTGTACGCGTAGATAAATCGACTGGCGCTCGCCGGACGGTGGCAGGTGAAAATAGTTCTACTGTTGGTATTGGGGCCCCAATTTGCCTTGAGAGCTATCAGGATAGTTTAGTGAGTTGCAATAATG
>DATBNH010000150.1:0-6545 GCA_036554405.1 Cellvibrionaceae bacterium
CCACGTCGGTTAAAACCTCTGGCGCCAGTCAGTTAACCTCTCTCGAGTAACAGCCTGAGTTTGACCGGCGGGTTCACGCCCTTCCTGCAACTGGTCCAGCGCGCTATTCAGGCGTTGGGCCAGCTCTGTTTGGCCGTGTATTCGCATCAGTTGTGCCACAGTTTCACTGGTGCACAAGCCCTGGCTGCGCTGGTTTCGGCGCAATTGGTAGGCGGACTTCTCTGCCGCCAGTGACACGCGTGGCAAGTGAAATAGATAGGGGCTCTGGTTAAGCATTTTCTGCGCCTGCTGCCAGGTGGCATCGATAATAATATAGTGCTGCAAGTGTGCTGCTTTGTCCGATTCTTGTTCTGCTGCCGGGTACACCAGCGCACTCCGATACTGTTGAATGTGCTTTAGCAACAAAGCATCGGCCCGCTGGCGCTGCCAGATAACTCGCCGCACCTGCGGCATGTCATTGCCCGTCAATCCGCACAGGCTATCCAGCACCAGCTGGCCGGTGTTAGTGGATTTTTGCATTTCCCGGCAGTGGGTAAGCAGCGATACAAGCATATAGGGTAGAATCGGCTCGAGATAATAATCATGGGAAGCCGCACATGGTAACAAAAGGTTTAAGTGCGCAGCGCATTGGATTTTTAGTGGGGGTGGCTGGGTTTGCCATCACCTTACTACTGCCGCCACCGGGCGAGTTTCCCCTTGCCGCTTGGCATGCGCTGGGCCTGACCTGGCTGATGGCAGTGTTGTGGATGACCGAGGCCTTACCACTGGCGGTAACCGCACTTCTGCCCATTGTGCTCGGCCCGCTGCTGGGTCTGGCTGATGCTGGCAGTGTTACCCGCCACTACGCTCACCCGCTGATCTTTCTTTTCCTCGGTGGCTTTGCCCTGGGCCTGGCCATGGAGCGCTGGCGCTTGCACGAGCGATTGGCCCTGCTGATTTTATCGCTGATGGGTGGCACGCCGGCGCGGGAAATTGCCGGCTTTATGCTGGGCACAGCATTTTTAAGCATGTGGGTAAGCAATACCGCCACCGCCATTATGATGCTGCCCATAGCACTATCGGTGATTGCTCTGCGTAAAACCGATGGCGCCCTTGAGGGTAACCCCTATGCCGTAGCGCTGCTGCTGGCTATAGCCTATGGTGCGAGCCTGGGCGGTATTGCCACGTTAATTGGTACGCCGCCCAATGCGCTGCTCGCCGCCTACCTGGCCGACCAGCACGGCATTGATCTCGGTTTTGTCGAGTGGATGGCGGTGGGAGTGCCGGTGGCAGCCGTTATGCTTGCCGCCACCTGGGTATGGCTCGCCTTTGTGGTCGCAAGTGGCAAAACTGTGGGCACCCACTTACCGGCCAGCGGCGAATTGCCCGGGGCCAAGCGCTCAGTGTTCAAGCTGCACCTGCGCGAGCTTGGACCGGTGAGCACTATGGAAAAGCGCGTAGGCATGGTGTTTGTGCTCACCGCTCTGGCCTGGATCACCCAACCGCTGCTGGCGCGCGTTCTACCACCGGGAGTGATGACTGACACCGGTATCGCCATTGCCGCCGCCATTGTGCTGCACGCGCTGCCAGCGGGTGATGGCAAGGGCTCACGGCTGTTAGACTGGGAACACACGCAAAGGCTGCCGTGGGGCGTATTACTGTTATTTGGTGGCGGGCTGGCGCTGGCCAGTATTATTCAGGCGAGCGGCCTGGCCGAGTTTATAGCATCCGGCTTACAAACCCTGGCCCACTGGCCCATCTGGGTGCTGATTGCGGCGGTGGTGATTACCGTGATTTTCTTGACCGAGGTCACCAGCAATACCGCCACCACGGCGGCTTTTTTGCCACTGTTGGGCGCGCTGGCGATAGCGGTGGGCCTGCCGCCGGTGGCTTTGGCGGTGCCTGCGGCCATTGCTGCCAGCTGCGCCTTTATGCTGCCGGTGGCGACGCCACCCAATGCTATTGTGTTTGGCTCCGGGCAGTTGCAAATCAAGCAAATGGCTGGGGCCGGTTTTGTGCTTAATATTATCGGTGTGGTGGTTGTCACTATAGTGGGTACCGGGCTGGTAGCTTTTGGCTTAATCACATAGGGCCAGATCCAAGCCTGTACAGCGGGCATTGAGTATTTTATAGTCTATATGACTATTTGAGGGGTTTGAAGTATGAAAAAAACTAAAACACTGGCGGCATTAACGGTTTGTTTATTCAGCACAGCCTGCCTGCCGGCACTGGCAGATATATCCCTGCCCCGTCTGCTCAGCGACGGTGCAGTTTTACAGCGCGATAAACCGCTTACCCTTTGGGGCGAGGCAGATCCCGGTGAGGAGATTAGCCTCAGTGTTAATGGCGAGACAGTCGCCACCGTGAAAGCAAAAGGTAACGGTCGCTGGCGTTTGACTGGCACCAGTTACAGTGCCGGTGGGCCGCACACATTGGTGTTGGAAGGCAACAATCGCATAACGCTGGAAGATATTTATTTTGGTGATGTATGGTTGGCATCGGGCCAATCGAATATGGAAATGGCGATTAGCAACGTCAAAGAAAAATATGCCGACGCTGTGGCCACTAGCGCCAATCCGCTGATTCGACAATTTAAAGTCCCCAAAGTAGTCGATTATAAAACCGCGCAAACCGATCACCCGAGCGGCGACTGGGTGGCGGCCAATCCCGAGAGTGTATTGAATTTTTCGGCGGCGGCTTACTTTTTTGCACGAGATATTCACGCGCAAACTAAAATCCCCATCGGCATTATTAACGCCAGTTACGGTGGCGCCAGTGCCCAGGCGTTTATGAGTTTGGATGCGCTGGAGGATTTTCCGCATTACTGGAGCGCGGCGGTTAAAAATACCGATGCCGATTATGTGCAGCAACAAAAAGCCATAGACCAGGCCAACAGTGAACGTTGGTACAGCGCGGTTAACAAGGGCGATAAGGGTTTAAATCCCCGGCAGCCCTGGTATCAACCGGATACCGATACCAGCGATTGGCCCACCATTACCCTGCCCGGTTACTGGCCCAACGACTCTATGCCCGAGGTGAGTGGCAGTGTCTGGCTGAGTAAAACCATTGAGCTGCCTGGCAAGGCCGACGCCAAACCCGCTGTGTTGCGTTTGGGCCGTATTGTTGATGCCGACACGGTTTATATTAATGGCGTTGAGGTGGGCAATACCACTTACCAGTATCCGCAGCGCATTTATCAGATTCCACCGTTTGTGTTGAACGGCGGCAGTAATATTATTACCGTGCGCGTTATCAGCAACAACGCTCGCGGTGGTTTTGTTGAAGAAAAACCCTACGCGCTGGAAGTGGCCGATGAAAGTTATGCCCTTAGCGGGGAGTGGCGTTATCAGATAGGTGTTAACCACCGCCCGATTGAGCCTACGCAATTTTGGGATTTCGCGCAGCCGCTGGGCATGTATAACGCCATGATCTCGCCGTTGTTGCCGATGCAGCTGACCGGGGTTATCTGGTACCAGGGCGAGTCCAATGTCGGCGTTGCAGAAGAGTACCAGCGTTTATTCCCGGCAATGATTCGCAATTGGCGCGACGGTTTTAATCAGGGTCAATTGCCCTTTGTGTTTGTGCAATTGCCAGGCTTCGGTGACAAAGTGGACGAGCCCGTCGACAGTGGTTGGGCCAAAATGCGCGAGGCGCAAACCTACGGTTTAACCGAGCCCAATACCGCTATGGTCGTTGCTATAGATACTGGCGACTGGAATGATATTCACCCGCTGGATAAAAAAATTATTGGCGAGCGGCTGGCCTTGGCCGCACGTAAGTTGGTGTACGGCGAAAGCAAACTTGCCGCCGAGGGCCCGGCGCCCTATCAAATGCAAATTGACGAGGGCAAGGCCGTTATCAGCGTGGTACATGCGCACAAAGGTTTAACCAGTGACGGCAAGCCCGATGGCTTTGCGATTGCAGGCGATGACGGCAACTATGTATGGGCCCAAGCCAAAATAGAAGATGGTCACCTGGTAGTCTGGAGCGATGATATAGAGGAGCCGGTGAGTGTGCGTTACGCCTGGGCCGACTATCCGCACCGTGCCAATGTATCCAACGGTGCGGGTTTGCCGTTAATGCCGTTTTCATTGCATGTAGGTGAAACTGCTCCGATGGAAGAAATTGAACCTGAAATTGAAACAGAGTCTTCCGATGAAGCTGAAGACTCTGTCGAAGAAGAGTCTTCCGTTGAGTAACCTATTAAAGAAGGCATAGGCTCCATCCAATTTCATCGTCAGACCTCCGACTTCTGACGTCCGACATGTCATTGGGTGGTGCGAGGCTTGCCCACATTGCTAATTGGCGCGGAGCTTACTCCACCTGCGCCAATGGTTACGCCACCGGTGTGCCCCACAGGTCGTATTCATCGGCGTGCTCTATTACTACTTCGACTAAATCGCCAGCTTGCAAACCTTCACCCGGTAGATACACCATGCCGTCAATTTCTGGCGCGTCGGCGCTGCTGCGACCAATGGCGCCTTCGTCGTCTACCTCATCAATTAACACGGTAATGGTGCGGCCAATTTTTTGTTGTAACCGCGCGGTAGAAATTGTTTGTTGCAACTGCATAAAGCGATCAAAGCGCTCTTGTTTAATCTCGTCAGGTACCGGATCGTCCAGCTCGTTGGCAGCGGCGCCATCGACCGGTGAATACTGAAAACAACCGACGCGATCAAGCTGCGCCTCCTGCAAAAAATCCAGCAGCATTTGAAAATCTTCTTCGGTTTCACCGGGAAAGCCCACAATAAACGTAGAGCGCAAGGTGAGGTTGGGCACTTGTTGGCGCCAACTGGCGATACGCTCCAGGGTTTTTTCGACCTGCCCTGGGCGGCGCATGGCTTTTAATATTTTAGGGCTGGCGTGCTGAAAGGGAATATCCAGATAGGGCAAAATTTTACCCTCGGCCATCAGCGGAATAATGTTATCCACATTGGGGTAGGGGTACACATAATGCAGACGCACCCACACGCCCAGCTCACCCAACGCTGCGCACAGTTGATAAAGATCCGTTTTCAGTGGGCGGCCATCCCAAAAATCGGTGCGGTAGCGAACATCTACGCCGTAAGCGGACGTATCTTGAGAGATAACCAGTAATTCTTTTACACCGGCTTTTACCAGCCGCTCGGCTTCGCTCATGACCTGGCCAATAGGGCGGCTTACTAACTTGCCGCGCATGGAGGGAATAATGCAAAAGCTGCAGCTGTGGTTACAGCCTTCAGAAATTTTAAGGTAGGCGTAATGGCGCGGCGTTAATTTAATCCCCTGAGGCGGCACTAAATCGGTAAAGGGGTTGTGATCAACCTTGGGCGGTAAGTGTGTGTGCACTTGTTCTAACACAGCTTCATAAGCGTGCGCTCCGCTTATTCCTAAAACGCCTGGATGAATTTCGCGGATGCTGTCTTCCTTGATGCCCAAGCAACCGGTAACCAGCACTTTTCCGTTTTCACGCAGCGCCTCACCAATGGTACCCAGCGATTCCTCCACCGCGCTGTCGATAAAACCGCAGGTATTCACAATGACCATATCGGCATCGTTATAGGTGGGCACAATATCGTAGCCCTCGGTGCGCAGTTGGGTAAGAATGCGTTCGGAATCCACCAGGTTTTTGGGGCAGCCGAGGCTGACAAAGCCGATAGTCGGGTTGGTTTTCATAGACAGTCCTGGGTAAAAAAGGCGCTATTGTATGCTTAACTGGCAAAAAAGCCGAGGTGTTGGCGGTTTGAGAGAATTTTTTGTTGACAAAGTTATTGGCTGCTATATGATCAAGGGGGTTTGAAGGTACGACTTGTATTTATGTATGACGTTTTGGAAGGTCTGTTTCGATAGTTCTTGTCCTGTTCTTCATAAGTAATCGCAACTTCTAGCACAACCGCCTGATTTTCAGGCTGCAATTAATCTTTGAATGAATAGGATATGACTATGTCTACTACTACTGGCACCGTAAAATGGTTTAACGAATCTAAAGGTTTTGGCTTTATCGAGCAAGAATCTGGCCCAGACGTTTTTGCCCACTTCAGCGCTATTTCTGGTTCAGGCTTCAAAACCCTGGCAGAAGGTCAGCGCGTTGAGTTCACCGTAACTCAAGGCCAAAAAGGTCCTCAGGCTGAGAACATCGTAGCTATCTAAATAGCTGCCGGGCCCTCGGGCCCAACAGAAAAGGGTAAGGCTTCGGCCTTGCCCTTTTTTTATGGCTTGATAAAAGGTAACGCAGGTAATTTTTATGCAAACGCAACCCGATCTTGTTGTCTCTCAATTTGACTATCGTCAACTGTGCTCACTGATTGATGCTCTGCCGGAGTCCGATACGACCGACCGCCTGTTAGACGAGCTGGAGCGCGCCTATCTGGTAGAGCCCGATAAAATACCGCCCAATGTGGTTACCATGCGCTCGCAGGTAACTTTTACCCTGCTCTCAACCGGCAAGGTATGCCGCTACACGCTGGTCTACCCCAAAGACCTGGACGGCAGCGAGGGCCAGTTATCGGTATTCACACCCGTGGGTAGCGCCCTGCTGGGCTTATCGGTAGGGCAAGAGATTGAATGGCCACTGGCAACGGGGAAAA
>DATBNH010000201.1:0-2128 GCA_036554405.1 Cellvibrionaceae bacterium
GCCGGACTTTCTTTATTACTGCCTTTTTTATATGGCATGGAACCGACCGCCGCGCTGGCGATGCTGATAGGTTTAGTCGCTGTCATCCCCACGTCCGACACTTTCACGTCGGTGTTGATGGGTATTCCCGGATCTAGCGGCTCACAAGCCACAGTGCTGGACGGTTTCCCCATGGCTAAACGTGGTGAAGCTGCGCGCGCACTCTCTGCCGCTTTTGCCTCTTCTTTATTCGGCGGCTTATTTGGTGCTGTGGTATTAACGGGATTCGTACTGATCGCCCGGCCGGTCATTCTGGCCTTCGGATCAGCAGAACTCTTTATGCTTACCTTACTCGGCCTGAGTATGGTCGGCGTATTGGGCGGCAACAGCCTGGTTAAGGGCTTAAGTGCCTGCGGTGTTGGCCTCCTCTTAGGCAGTGTTGGCGGTGCACCTGCTACCGGCGAGTTCCGAATGACCTTCGGAAACTTCTATTTAATGGACGGCATTCCCCTCGTGGTTGTCGGCCTGGGCATCTTTGCATTACCTGAAATTATCGATCTTCTCCGCCAAAACCGCGCTATTTCTGAAGCCTCCGCGTTGGGTAACGGGTGGTTGGCCGGTGTTCGCGATCTGATTAAAAATCGCTGGCTGGCCCTGCGCTGTGCCACTATCGGCTGTGTCGTCGGCGCACTACCTGGCCTTGGCGGCAGTGTGGTGGATTGGATTGCCTATGGTCACGCGGTACAAACTACCAAAGATAAAAATGAGTTCGGCAACGGTGATGTGCGCGGCGTAATAGCCCCTGAGTCGTCTAACAATGCCAAAGAGGGCGGAGCGCTGATCCCGACGCTGCTATTCGGGATCCCCGGTTCGGGCAGCATGGCGGTGTTTCTTGGCGGCATGGTACTGATCGGTATCGAACCAGGTCCGTCCATGGTCACCACCAATCTGGATATCACCTATACTATCGTCTGGTCATTGGCTATCGCCAACGTAGTGGGTGCGGGGCTCTGTTTATTTTTATCAAAATGGGTCGCCAAAATAACGACTATTCCTTATGCGCTAATGGCTCCGTTCATGATCACAGTGATCTGTTTCGCAGCATTCCAGGCAACCCGCGATCTCAGTGATCTGGTGATGTTATTGGCAATAGGTGTATTGGGTGTACTGATGAAACGCTTTGACTGGCCGCGTCCGGCTTTTCTGATCGGCTTTGTATTAGCCAACGGCATGGAAACTTACCTCTATCAGGCAATTCAATTTTATGGCACCGGATTCCTGCTCAAACCGGGTGTACTGATCATTGGTGCAATCACAGTTATTTCTATCTACTTCGCAGCACGCCATGCATCGGGCAGCAGCGATGATGATTCCAGCACTGAACCAAGCAGCAGAGCAAAGCCGTTACGTGCAACTAATCTGGGACCGCAAACACTCTTTGCCGGTGCTATCTGCCTGATATTTGCTTACGGTCTTTACGATGCTTTCCAACAATCAATGCTAGGTGGCGTTTTCACCGGCGGTGTCAGTGCCATAATGCTGGTCGTTAGCAGTATAGTATTGTTCAAGCTGGCCACCAGGCAAGTTGATGATGCCGTTAACTTCGACAACGAAGTCACTGCCGGTTATCAGGGTGATCAGAGCATTGCCAGCCCTTTACATTACGTTTATTGGATTGCCGGATTAATCGTTAGCTGCTACTTCGTCGGGTTCCTGATTTCCGTCACCGCTTTCTTCATTGCGTTCCTTTTGATAAAAGCGCGTGCCTCAATACTCCGCACGGTCATACTCACCAGCTCAGCTGTTGTGTTTATGGCAACTCTGGCGAATGTGATGGTATTGGATCTGCCCCGCGGACTTTTGCAGGATACTATAGAAATGCCTTGGCCTTTGGGCTGAGCAATCAGGAATATAAGGAGAAGAATCATGTTATCAGAAAAATCTATATTGATGCCGCTCTCTAGCAGCACTGAGGTACAAGAAAGACTGCTCGGTGCTTTATCAGTCACAGCATTCTTCGGAGCTCATCTGGAAGTACTGCATGCGCAAGTAAGCCCGCGACAGTTTATTCCCGTGGGGGCAGTGGCTCGAAGCATGCCTCGAAAACTCTTGCGTGAGCTGGAAGCGTTAGCCGATAAATACTCGAAAA
>DATBNH010000229.1:0-3155 GCA_036554405.1 Cellvibrionaceae bacterium
TAACCCTAACGAAAGGGCGATGATTTACCAGATTTTCGCGTCGATTTATTTTAATCAGGAAAACATGCCCAAGGTAATTGAAAGCTTTGAAAATGTTATTGCGCAGAGCCCAGGCTTTGCGGTATCACAAGAAGCTTCTATTACCTATAGTCTAGGTCAGCTATATTTGCAGGAAGATCAACCGGCTAAAGCGGTCGAATATTTCAAGCGCTGGAGTCAGTTGACCAATAAAATCACGGCCGATCAGTACTTCTACGTTGGCCAGGCTTTTTATGCTAATGAAGATATCGCCGGAGCCAAAGCTAACGTACTTGAAGCTATTCGTCTCTATGAAGCAGAGGGACGTATTCCCAAAGAAGAGTGGCTGACGTTTATGCGCGCCATTTACTTCTTTCAGGAGGACTACAAGTCTACCGCCGATGTGGTGGTGCAGCTGGTTAAGCATTATCCAAAAATGTCTTACTGGAAACAGTTGGCGAGTCTTTACTATGAACTGGGTAGGCTTGATGACTACTATCGCGCACTCGATACCGTTTATGTCATGGGTGGCATGGATAAAGAAAGTGAAGTGATGGGCTTGGCCGGTTATTTTCTGGATAATGAGGCGCCTTACAAAGCGGCTAAGATGCTTGATAAAAGCATCAACCAGGATAAGATTGTTGAGCCTACCGGCCGTAATCTGGAAACCTTGGCAAACTCCTGGCGTATGGCTCAGGAGCGCGACAAGGCGCTGGTAGCTATGGAGCGTGCCGCAGCCAAAGCCGATGATGGTGAATTGTACTTTAGCTTGGCGCGACTGTTGTTTTCGGTTGATCGCTACGACGATGCAGTAGCCGCGGCCAAAAATGCCTTGAGAAAAGGCGATTTACGTCGTCCCGATACCGTGCATATTACCATCGGACAGGCGGAAATCCAGCGCGGTAATTTCGAGGAGGCTGTTAAGGCCCTCAAAGAAGCGGCTAAAGATGAACGCAGCCGTCGCATTGCCAACCAATGGATTGACTATGCCGGCACAGAAGAAGAGCGTCGTGAGGCGTTAAAAAATATCTGATTTTGCTGGTGTTACCCATAAAAAAACCCGGTGATTACCGGGTTTTTTATGGGTGTGGTTCACGCTGAATATGTGTATTAATCCAGTAAGGCCAAGTCGCGCACAGCGCCCTTATCGGCACTGGTGACAAATTTAGCATAAGCCTTAAGTGATGCGCTCACTTTTCGCGGGCGTGGCTTTTCAGGTCTCCACGGATTTTCGCGCGCCTCCATACGCTCGCGCCGCTGCTGTAACTCCCCAGTGCTGAGCTTTACATCTATGCGACGCGCGGGTATGTCTATACGAATTATATCGCCGCTTTCCACCAGCCCAATGGCGCCACCGGCAGCGGCCTCGGGGGAGGCATGACCAATAGACAGGCCAGATGTGCCGCCAGAAAACCGGCCATCGGTGAGCAGCGCACAGGCTTTACCCAGGCCTTTGGATTTCAGATAACTGGTGGGGTAGAGCATCTCTTGCATACCTGGTCCACCGCGGGGGCCTTCATAGCGAATAATAACTACTTCCCCGGCCTTCACCTTACCTTCGAGAATATTTTCCACCGCTTCTTCCTGGCTTTCTACCACATGTGCCGGGCCTTCAAAAACCAGCGCTGAGTCGTCTACACCTGCAGTTTTCACCACGCAGCCGTCTTCGGCGATATTACCGTAGAGTACCGCCAGGCCACCTTCGGTTGAAAAAGCGTGTGGCAGCGAGCGAATGCAGCCATTGGCGCGATCACCATCAAGGCTCGGCCAGCGCGCTGCTTGGGAAAAAGCGACTTGGGTGGGAATGCCGCCAGGGCCGGCCTTGAAGAACTCGCTGACCGCTTCGGAAGGCTCACGCATAATATCCCACTCATCAAGCGCTTGTTTAAGCGTGTCTGCATAAACGGTGGGCACGCTGGTATCCAGTACGCCGGCGCGATCCAGCTCGCCCAAAATACCCATAATGCCACCGGCGCGGTGCACATCTTCGATATGGTATTTTTGCGTGTTAGGTGCCACCTTGCACAGCTGAGGTACCGAGCGCGAGATGCGGTCAATATCGGTCATGGTAAAATCCAGCTCGGCTTCCTGGGCCGCCGCAAGTAGATGCAAAATGGTATTAGTGGAACCGCCCATGGCAATATCCAGTGCCATAGCATTGCCAAAGGCGGCTTTGTTGCCAATGGCCCTCGGCAGCAGGTGCTCCTCATCGCCTTCGTAATAGCGTTTTGCCAGTTCGACGATACGATGCCCTGCGGTTTTAAACAGGCGCTCGCGATCGGCGTGGGTGGCAACAATGGTACCATTGCCTGGCAGCGATAAACCTAGGGCTTCGGTCAGGCAGTTCATGGAGTTGGCAGTAAACATGCCCGAGCAAGAGCCACAGGTAGGGCAGGCACTGCGCTCTATTTCCGCCAGCGTTTCATCGTCGACACTGTCATCGGCGGCCATGACCATAGCATCAATCAGGTCGAGGCTGTGGTCCAGCAGGCGGGTTTTACCCGCTTCCATGGGCCCGCCCGACACAAACACCACGGGTATATTAAGGCGCATAGCGGCCATTAACATACCGGGGGTAATCTTGTCGCAGTTGGAAATACACACCAGCGCATCGGCGCAGTGAGCATTGACCATATACTCTACCGAGTCGGCAATAATATCTCTTGATGGCAAACTGTAAAGCATGCCGTCGTGGCCCATGGCAATGCCATCATCCACGGCGATGGTGTTAAATTCCTTGGCCACACCGCCGGCTTTTTCCACCTCGCGGGCTACCAGCTGGCCCATATCCTTAAGATGCACATGGCCAGGCACAAACTGCGTAAAAGAATTGGCAATGGCGATAATTGGTTTTTCAAAATCGCCATCTTTCATGCCGGTAGCGCGCCAGAGTGCGCGAGCGCCGGCCATATTTCGGCCAGAGGTGGTGGTTTTGGAGCGATAAACAGGCATAGCAACCTCGGTTTCGGAAGCGGTTAAACACGCCCTGCCAGCGCAGTTGATAGCCAGCTGCAAAAGAGTGGAATCAGGGCAAAAAAGGCCCAATATGATAGCAGAAAGCCAGCTTTTGGGTATGACTACAGTCGGTTCCGTTGTCTACCAATGGCGTGAGGGTATTGGCGGGGGGATAAAAAGCA
>DATBNH010000269.1:0-3790 GCA_036554405.1 Cellvibrionaceae bacterium
CATCGGGTATTCGCTCTACGGTACTGATACCGGTCTTTATTCCCGCCGTTATTGTTATTGTGCTGCTTGTTGTAGGCACCATTAGCAACCCCGAGCTGGCGGGTGTGGCTTTTGCCACCACACTAAAATTTATCACCGAAACTTTTGGCTGGTTTTACATGCTGTCGGTGGCATTTTTTTTGGTGTTTATTGTCAGCGTCGCCCTCACCAAATGGGGGCATATTAAGCTCGGGCCCGATCACGCCGATCCGCAATACAGTTTTCCGGCCTGGTTCGCCATGTTGTTCTCTGCCGGTTACGGTATTGCACTGCTGTTTTTTGGTGTGGCCGAGCCCGTGTTGCATTTCGCCACGCCACCCGCGGGCGCCGCCGAAACGGTAAATTCCGCTAAACAGGCAATGCAGATTGCATTTTTCCACTGGGGTTTTCATATTTGGGCCATTTACGGTTTGGTGGGTTTGGTGCTGGCGTATTTTGCTTTTCGTCACGGCCTGCCGCTGTCTATTCGCTCGGCACTCTACCCATTAATTGGCGATAAAATTTACGGCCCTATTGGCCACGCGGTGGATGTGTTTGCCATTCTCGGCACCATGTTTGGTATTGCTACCACACTGGGTTTATCTGTAGCGCAAATTAATGCCGGCATAAACTATTTATGGCCGAGCGTTCCGGTAAACGTCACAGTGCAAATCATTGCCATTGCTATTATTACCTGCCTGGCCATTGCCTCGGTGGTAGCGGGGCTGGATAAAGGCGTTAAGCGCCTGTCTATTCTCAATATGTTTTTGGCCATAGCGCTGATGCTGTTTGTGTTTATTGTTGGCCCCAGCATTCATATTCTGGAAACTTTTTTGCAAAACACTGGCAGTTATTTAAATAATATTGTCGAGCGCACCTTTAACTTACAGGCCTATTCGCGCAGTGACTGGATTGGTAACTGGACGCTGTTTATATTCGGCTGGACTATTGCCTGGGCGCCGTTTGTGGGTTTATTTATTGCCAAAATCAGTCGCGGCCGCACCATTCGTCAGTTTGTGGTGGGCGTTATGCTGGTGCCGACCATTTTCACCTTTATGTGGTTCTCGGTATTTGGCGATACCGCACTGCATTTAATTATGAACGAGGGTTACAGCACGTTAATTGGCGATGTGCAGGCCGACCACGCGGTGGCCCTGTTTAAGCTGTACGAGGTTCTACCCCTTAGCTCTATCGTGTCATTTATTACGGTTATTTTAATTATCACCTTTTTTGTGACCTCGTCTGATTCCGGCTCGCTGGTCATCGACTCGCTGGCCTCGGGCGGTGCGCTGCATACCCCTGCTTGGCAGCGGGTTTTTTGGGCGTCTGCTGAAGGCGCGGTTGCCGCCGCACTGTTACTGGCCGGTGGCCTGAGTGCGCTGCAAACTATGACCATTGCCAGCGCACTGCCGTTTTCAATTATTATGATTATTGCCGCCGTGGGCATGTGGCGCGCGCTGATTATTGAGGGGCATCACCACCGCAGTTTGAAAACCGATGTGCAGCAGCGGTTGTCTGGCACCTCGGGCAAAAGCCTGTGGCGGCGCCGGCTGGAAGGGCTGGTAAACTTCCCCACCAAGGACGAGGTGTGGGAGTTTATGCTGGGCACAGTGAATAAAGCCATGCACCGGGTGGAACGCGAGCTGAAGAAACAGGACTGGGAAGCGCTGGTGAGTGTTGATGAAGAACACCATCGCCTGTACCTGGAGGTGAAGAAGGAAGACCGGGTAGATTTTGTGTATGAAATCCGCCTGCTGGAGCACTTGCTGCCCAACTATGCCTACCCGGAAATGCCCAACGAGGCCACCCAGCAACATTATTATCGCGCCGAGGTATTCTTGCGTCGGGGGGGGCAGTCTTATGACATTTACGGTTTTGATCAGCAGGATATTATTACCGATATTCTCGATCAGTTTGAAAAACATCTGCATTTTTTACATATATCGCCCGGCATTTTGCCCTGGCGTATGGAAGAGCATGATGACTTACTGACCACGCCGCCCGAACCACCATTGAGTGAGGAAGACGAGACCACCGATACTGAGAATTCAGACCGGGCACAGTAGGGAGGCCAGGCAATGCATCAGCGACTTACTCTTTGCGGTCTGCTTTTGTTGGCGTTAATAGGTAGCGCCAGCATCGCTGGCGGGGCAGAACCAGATCCCGAGCTGGAAAAGCTGCGCCATGAGCTGGAGCAATTGCAAAAGCGATTACAGCAATTGGAGGAGGAGTCCCTCAGCCGCGAGGCGGTTACGAGCTCGGGCTCCGAACGCCATAAGCCTGCCGAGATTGAAGAGGAAAAACCCGATATTCATCTGGGCGGCGCTTTGCGTTTTAATCTTGTGCACCGGGATTTTGTGCCAAGCTCCGAGGATAAACGCGGCGAGAGCGGGCTGGATGTGTTCCGTCTCAATGTAGATGGCGCTATCAACAATATTCTCGTCTCTGCCGAGTACCGCTTTTATTCCTATATGCACACCCTGCATCACGGCTGGATTGGCTATGAATTTGCCGACAAAAGCCAGCTGCAATTTGGTGTGCATCAGGTGCCTTTTGGCTTGCTGCCCTATCCCGCCCACAACGCCTGGTTTGGTGTGCCCTACTATATTGGCTTGGGCGATGATTACGACATGGGTATTAAGTATCAGCGCAGTCAGGGTGACTGGCAATTTGATCTGGCCTTTTATAAAAACGAAGAGCTCAATGATTCCACCGACCCGGCGCGCTATGCCTTCGATTTAATTCGAAGCGATGATCAACAAAACGAGGAAATCAACCAACTCAATGCCCGCGCCGCTTACACCTTTGGCCAGGGTACGGCTTGTGAAAACGAAGTGGGCGCCTCTGTACAGGCCAGCGAGGTCTACAACGCCGACACCTTTGGGCGCGGCGACCACACGGCCGGTGCCGTGCATGTGGATAACCGCTGCGGCCGCTGGAACCTGCAGTTAAAAGGCATCAGCTATCAGTATGAACCGAGCAATCCACAGGGCGTGAATACCGACACTGTGCAAGTGGGCGCCTTTGCCGGCACCTATATGATTGCCGCCGAGGCGGATGTGCTGGTAGCCAACCTCGCTTACAATATTCCCTCGCCCTGGCAACATATAGACAGCATAACCTGCTACAACGATTACTCACGGCTGTTTAAAGCTGGGCCCGATATGCTCGACTCACAAATCAATACCCTCGGCTGCGCCATTGGCAGTGGCCCGCTATTTACCTATGTGGATTACATACTGGCTAACAATATGGCGTACTTTGGCGACGGCTCCATGGGCGCTGGCGGAGAAAACCAATGGCACAGCCGCTTTAACGTTAATATCGGTTTTTATTGGTGAGTTTTATGATGCAACGTTTTTTTTATCCAGTGCTGATAATCCTGTTATTGACGGCGCATACCGCCACAGCGCAGCAACAATTAAATGTGGTGAGCTGGGATGGGGCTTACGTAAAAAGTCAGATACTCGGTTTTATTCGCCCCTATGAAGACGCCACCGGTGTGCGTGTCAATGTTATTCAATACAGTGGCGGTATCGACGAAATTCGCCGCCAGGTGCGCGCCTGGAATGTGAGTTGGGATGTGGTGGATCTGGAATTGTTCGACGCCATTCGCGCCTGCAATGAGGGCCTGCTGGAAACCATTAACCCCGAGCAACTATCACCGCCAGCTGATGGCACACCCATAACCGATGATTTTATTGACAATAGCCTGATGCCCTGCGGCGTGGGCAATGTTGTGGGCTCCACGGTGGTGAGTTACAACCGCGAT
>DATBNH010000296.1:0-4920 GCA_036554405.1 Cellvibrionaceae bacterium
AAAATGGTGTAGAAGTTTGTCAGGTCCAGAGTCATACGTCGGGGTCATATCCATGCCCCGATTACTGAGGAACCGGATGACGCAAAGGTCACGTCCGGATCTGTGGGGAGCGTCGCCCGTAAGGGCGGCTCTTACCCGGAAGGCAAAGTTGTTTGGTTTTCTGCTCTTCGAAAATTGCCCTGGTTATTATTAGTTATCAGATTTTTTAAACCCCAAACCCTTCTCCCACATAGCCAGAAATAATATACCCATTATCCTTTCTAACGCTAAAACCCCAGCTGCCCATTGCATAGCTTTTCGAGTGGCTTTTGATGTGCTTAAGAGTGAGATGACTTATGTTACAAATTCAGTAACTTCAGAATTTGAGCGTGGTGTTGCTGGCTGGGCGACAGGTCGGCCAGGGTGTATTTATCCAGCACACTGAAAAATGCCTCCAGGGCTTCGTGAAAAAGATGTTTGAGATTGCAGGCGGGCGTTAATGCGCAGGTGTCGGTAGTGGCTTCAAAGCATTCGACAATATGAAAGTCTGCTTCGGTATCACGAATCACTGCGCCCAGGTTGATCTCGCTGGCAGGAAGCCCCAGTTGCAGGCCGCCGCTTTTGCCGCGCGTCGCGCTAACATAGCCCAGTTGGTTGAGCTGTTGTACTACTTTCATCAGGTGGTTTTTAGAGATGTTGTAGCGCGCGGCTATGTCGGCAATAGTCACCCGCTGGTCGGTGGCGGCCAGGTACATAAGTACACGCAGGGCGTAATCGGTGTAGCGGGTGAGTCTCAAAGGTGTGCTTCTCTTAAATTTTCCATTCCTGTGTCAGCCGGGCCGTCCGTCCACGCGGGGAGCGGTTAACACTGGCGTATAGAGTATCACGAACAGGCCAAAGGCGATAAGCCAGCACAAACCGCTGGCCATAAGGCCGGGTACAAAGGGTAGCGAGCCTGTTGCCACCAATAGGCGCAGTAATGCCGCGCCGGTAATGGCCAGGTAAATATAGAGGCCGCCGGGAAGCAGTACCAGTGGCCGACCGGTATGGCCCACGGCAACTCGTGTCATTACCGCCAGGATTAAGGTGCCCATGGCACCTACGGCCAAGGTGTGCTGCCACAGGCTGTCGTTAAATGCCATTAGCACCGATAAGCCCCGCAACCATAAGCTGAGCACCAGCCACGCGTAGCCCAAATGCAGGCTCCACAGCAGTGGCTCCCGGAGGGTCAGCCAGCCGCGCCAGAGGTAGAGCCTCGCTGTGTTGGCGATTGCAGCAGCAAGGGCACTGGCTGCCACCAGTACCGGGGGTACGGGCAGGGCGCTGATCAGCAGCAACAGTAGCAGCGACAGTATTGCCAGTTTATCCAATAGCGGGTTTTGGGTTACAGCCTGCGCTGGACCACCGATCTTGCTGAACCAGTTGCGACTGAAAAGCGGAATAATACGCCCACCAATAATGGCCATTAGCAGGGTAATAAGGCCCAGTGCCATGTTTTGTCCCAACAGCAGCGCGCCAGTGTTGCCCGTTATAAAGCCCCAGTGCATTACCCCGTTACCCAGGGTGAGCAGGCCAATGATCCCGGCAATAGGCAAGTTGCGCTTGTTTCCGGTGGTGAGCAGGGTGCGGGTGACAAACACCAGCAGGAAAACCCAGAAGGACAAATCCCCCAAGGCGCTCAGCCAGGGCGGTAACACTCCCAGGGCCCAAAAGCTTGTGCGGCCCGCGAGCCAACAGAGGCCAAGAGCGGCAAGCGGAGTGCCCTGCAGTGGCGAGGTATTGGTCCAGTTAGCCAGTGCGGTAAGCAAAAACCCGGCAATGGCCGCGCCCACAAAACCGTAGAGCATTTCGTGACTGTGCCATTTGAAGGGCGAAAACCCCAGCGGCAGTGGCCAGTTGGCAAATAAGAAGCCCAGCCAGCCCAGTAGCAATAACACGGCATAAACAGCTGCCAATAAAAAAAATAATCGAAAGGGGCTGGCCAGTAATTGCCCGCAGCGTGGTTTAAGCGCAGTCGCGTCTGATTCAATATGCATTATTTTATGCCCTGATCCTATTGGCTAGTTACAGTGAAAACATGGGTTTGAATGTATCACACTAAAGATGTATTATAAATACATCTAATGGCAAATTAGAGGAGGGATGCCATAATGACTCCGCAAAAACTGCTTAATTGGGCGCATGGGGCGATGCTGGGTTGTCTCTTTTTATCTGCAATGATGGTTTATCTCGCCTACGGTGTGCCGCATCTAATGTCGTTGCCGGCAACGGTGGCCGCACACATTGCATTGATTATTTTCCCTGCCGGTTTAAAAATCGGTTATGTGTTGCGTTTAACGGCGCTAAAACAAATGGGCCGAGCGGTTAATTGACGCGTCAAAACTTTTACATTGCGCTGTCGCTGTTTGAGTGTTTCCGCTATGGTGATGCAAAGTATTTGCTTGGCATTGTCACTTAAACGCCAGGCATACTTAACCCTGGGCTTGCCTTTGAGTGGGCAAGTAAGGTGTTGATCCCGCCCGCCGTCGGGCTAACGGATAGCGATTTATGCACTCCCTTTCCAAGTCTCGCTTGATGGATTATCGCCAGTGTCCCAAGCGCTTATGGCTGCAGCTACATAGCCCGCAGTTGCAGGTAACGGATGCTGCCGGCAGTTACCGAATGGGTGCCGGTAACGAGGTGGGTGTGTTGGCGCGGCATTTGTTTGATGTGACCGGGCAGGGGGTATTGATTGAAAGCCCCGCTGGCGATTTTGCCGCCGCTGTTACACAAACCCAGCAAGCGCTGGCTGCCGGACAGCCCGTGTTCGAGGCGGTGCTGGCGCCTTTGGGTATTCATGCCCTGGCGGATATCCTGTTGCCAGAGACAGGGGGTGGCTGGCAAATGATCGAGGTGAAATCGGCCGCATCGGTTAAAGCGCACTACCGAGAAGACTTGGCCATTCAGTTGTTTATTGCCGAGCGTTTTGGACTGGCCTGCAATCGGCTAACACTTGCGCATATTGACAGTAAATGGGTCTACCCCGGTGAAGGTGATTACAGCGGCCTTTTTAAAGCGGTTGATGTGACTGCCGATATTCGAGCGCGGGTGGCAGCGGTGCCTGATTGGATCGCGGATGCTCAAGCGCTTATCGCCCGCGATTCGGCGCCGGTAATAACCACCGGCGCGCACTGCCGTTCGCCTCATTCCTGCGGGTTTTACACGCATTGTCGCAGCAACGAAGAAGTTGCCGAGATGCCTATTGAATGGCTGCCAGGTTCGCTGAGTCGCAAAGCGAGGGCATTTGTCAATCAGCATAAGCCAAGCGATATGCGTGAGCTGCCCGATGAGCTGCTAAATGCGCTACAGGTGCGAGTGAAAAATGCCACCATCAGCGGACAGCCCTATTTTGACAGCGCCGCCACCCGGGCCGAACTGGCTGGGTACCAGATGCCCGCTTATTTTCTGGATTTTGAAACCGCGCAACTGGTGATCCCTCGCTGGGCTGGCAACCGGCCTTACACGCAAATACCGTTTCAATACAGTTTGCATATTCGCCATCAGCATGGCGGTGAAGAGCATCGTGAGTTTTTGGATATCAGCGGTGAAGATCCGGCTCGCCCTTTTGCTGAAAATCTGGTTAAGGATTGGACCGGTCTAGGGCCGGTGTTTGTCTATAACCGTGCCTTTGAGGCGGGCCGGGTAAAGGCTTTAGCAAAACGCTTTAATGACTTGTCTGAGCCATTGTTGGCTATTAACAAGCGGATGGTAGATTTGTTGCCCATGGCAAGAAAGCATTATTACCATCCCTCCCAGCAGGGTAGTTGGAGCATTAAAAAACTGCTACCGGCCATTGCTCCAGAGCTGGATTACAGTCAGCTGGACGGTATTCAGGATGGTGGTATGGCTATGCAAGCCTACAGCGAGGCGACAGCGGCGAGTACCAGCGACGAGCGGCGTCTACAGATTCGCCGCGAGCTGCTGGCCTATTGCAAACTCGATACCTATGCCATGGTGCGAATTTGGGACGTGTTCCGGGGCCAGTAATCAGTGGTAGGGCGGGGGCAAACAAAGAGGGGTCAGGCTATTTCGGCCAATCTTGCCAGTTCTTGCTCAATGCTGTTATCGGGCATGGCAATGCCGGCGCGGCGATACCAGTAGGCGGCGTTGCCCAGATCCCCCTCGACCCGGTGCAAGTAGCCGTGAATTTGACAGGCCAGGCTATCGCCATCGTCTTGTATCAGGTTATGAGCGCCATGCCAGTCGTCTTGTCGGGCGAGCTTAATGGCTTGTTGGTGCTTGGCGCTCATACGGCCTCGCCCCGATCCAGTGCGCCGATATCGAGGAAAGGCGATGCATCTATATGGTGGGCATCCATCATTTCGGCGATGCGCTGCAGTGAGGCGATAATCATGCTCTGCTCCCAGTCGCTCAGGGCTTTGAATTTTCTGACAAAATCATCTTGCAGGGCGGTGGGGGCGTTTTCCAGCACCTTGGCGCCTTTGTGTGTCAGTTGCGGATAGACTTTGCGCTTGTCCTGTTGCGAACGCACCCGGGTAACCAATTCACGCTTTTCCAGGCGATCCAGAATAGTGGTGACTGTGGCCTGAGATAGACTCATGTCCCGCGACAGTTCGCTGATGGTCATATCGCCCTTGTTGTGCAGAATTTGCAGCAACAACAGTTGCGGGCCGGTGACATTGGCGGTTTTTACCAGCCTTTTGGAATGCAAGTCGGTGGCGCGAATCACGCGTCGCAGAGACACTAACACCTCTTCTATCTTATCCATGGCACTCATTCTGTTTAAAAGAGCAAGATTATAAGCAGCTTTTGCTTTGAGTCCTAATGTTTCGGTTTCCTGCATGTGTTCATGTTTGGCTGTTGTACTCATAATAATACCTTTTGTCTCTTGATTAGCAGCCCGTGTCTGACTTGGGAGCGCTAAAATCCGGCTTTTCCTCG
>DATBNH010000371.1:0-5948 GCA_036554405.1 Cellvibrionaceae bacterium
TCGGGGTTTTGCGCCTTGAGCATCCGCTGGGCGGCGCTGATCACCTGCCCCACACCAATATCGCTGGCGCCTACGGCGGCGTAGAGATCATCGAGACTGTGCATATTGAGCTTTTTCGCCAGTGCCTCAAAATCCAGATCAAGCATCGCCAGACGTTTGAACTCCCTATCTAACAATGCCTGACCTTCGGCTATATTGTCATCCCGCGCCTGCACCTTGAACCAGTGCTGCACCTTGGCGCGACCGCGTGCGGTATTGATATAACCCAGAGCCGGGGCCAGCCAATCGCGGCTCGGCGCCTCGCGTTTACCGGTGAGAATCTCCACCTGATCGGCGGTGTTTAAATGGTAGTTCAAAGGCACAATACGGCCGTTGACCTTGGCGCCGCGACAGCGGTGACCCACATCTGTATGAATGCGGTAGGCAAAATCCAGCGGCGTGGCGGTTTTGGGTAAATCCACCACGTGGCCTTCCGGGGTAAATACGTAAATGCGGTCTTGATCGAAGGCTTTCAGATCGTCTTTTAACTGCTCGCTGTCGCCCCCCAATTCGTCGTGCCATTCCAGTACCTGCCTGAGCCAGGCAATTTTCTGCTCGTAACCGTCTTGCACAGCATCGGTATCGGTGCCCTTGTAGCGCCAGTGGGCACACACGCCCAGTTCGGCTTCTTCGTGCATAGCCTGGGTGCGAATCTGGATTTCCAGCACTTTATTCTCTGGGCCAATAACCGCCGTATGCAAGGAGCGATAGCCATTTTCCTTGGGCGAGGCGATATAGTCGTCAAACTCGTGGGGAATATTGCGCCACAGGCTGTGCACAATACCAAGGGCGGTGTAACAATCGCGCACACTGGGCACCAGAATACGCACGGCGCGAATATCGTAAACCTGAGAAAAGCCAATACCCTTGCGCCGCATTTTGCGCCAGATACTGTAGATGTGCTTGGCCCGACCCGCCAGCTCGCCATCGATACAAGCTGCCTGTAACTCACCACGCAATAACGTCAGCACATGATCAATATAGTCTTGCCGGGCAATACGCCGTTCATCCAGCAGTGAGGCTATGCGCTTGTAATCCACCGGTTCCAGGTAGCGGAACGACAGATCTTCCAGCTCCCATTTAATATGGCCAATACCCAAGCGATGCGCCAGTGGTGCATAGACATCAGCCACCTCCCGGGCCACTTGCCGGCGGCGGGCGGGCGAGGCAGTTTTAAGCGCACGAATGGCACAGGTGCGCTCGGCCAGCTTAACCAAGGCCACCCGCACATCGTCGACCATGGCCACCAGCATCTTGCGGATGTTTTCCGCCTGCTCATCGGACTGCTTGCCGAACACCCGCTCATCACTCTCACCACGCTGGTAACTGATGGCCGCCATGCGCAGGACACCGCTGATCAACTTGGCCACAGTTTCGCCGAATTCCCGGGTAACGGTTTCCAGGGGGAGTTTTTCCTCGCGCACAGCGCGATAGAGAATAGCGGCAACCAGGGTATCTTGATCCAGTTGCAAATCGGCGAGAATTTCGGCCATTTCCAGACCGATGCGAAAACAACTGGCACCTTCGCCCCAGCTATGGGGCGCGAGGCTCGGTCCCATCATACCATCGGTCTGCAGGGATAATTCGCAGGCGCGCTTGATTTCGCCGAGAGCAGATGGAGGCTGCTGGTCGATGCCTGTCAGGCGCTGCAGCCAAGCATCAATATCCACACGGCCATCGGCTGTTACGGGGTGGTCTTGGCGAACTTTTACCATAGTGTTTCCGTGAATACTGCCTTAAAGGACGGCTATCGGGGCGTTATTGTTATCCGCCGGATCAGCTCAGCGGATATAGACCCGCTGACCACGGGATAGTTTGGCGGATCCATTGCCCCACCAGAGCCTGCTTTAAAGGGTGGCTATGGTAGCCGAAAACAGACGACGGATAAACTCGCCGGGGGCAAGCTTGCCAGCAGGGGGCCACAGCGCAATTTTACCCCGCCGCAGCCACATCGGGAAGAAATATGGTCAAAAAGACCTTTTGTGGCGCCCAACACGGAAAATAAAGCGGTAATCGTCTTGATTTGGTGATAACAGATGGTTATCTTGCCACGCTAAAATAGCGTCTACAGGCAAAGAATAAGTGCCCCGCGACCAAGCCTGACTAATTCGGCAAAACAACTGCTGGTGTGTTATCGATAACAGCTGTTTTAATAGTCGCCCTGACTTTATGACACACAAGATTATTCATCCACGATTGATTATTGAGGAAGCCACATCATGAAATTTGGTCATTTTGATGACGCCGCACGGGAGTACGTCATCACCAACCCGCAAACCCCCTGGCCCTGGATTAACTACCTGGGCAATGAAGATTTTTTCAGCCTGGTGTCCAACACCGGGGGTGGCTACACCTTTTATAAAGATGCCAAATTTCGTCGCTTGACCCGCTACCGCTACAACAATGTGCCGGTAGACAATGGCGGCAAGTATTTTTATATCAACGATGGTGGCGATGTCTGGTCGCCAGGTTGGAAACCGGTCAAGGCCGAACTGGATAACTACAGCTGTCGCCACGGTCTAAGCTACACCAAAATCAAAGGCGCGCGCGGCGGCATAGAAGCCGAAGTGCTGTATTTTATTCCCTTAGGTACTTGGGCTGAAGTGCAGAAAGTTTCGTTGAAAAACACTACCGGTGAAGCCAAAAAATTCAAACTGTTTTCCTTTACCGAATGGTGCTTGTGGAACGCGGAAGATGACATGACTAACTTCCAGCGCAACTTTTCTACCGGCGAAGTGGAAATTAAAGACTCTGTTATCTACCACAAAACCGAATTTAAAGAGCGACGCAATCACTACGCTTTCTATTCGGTTAATGCCCCAATTGACGGCTTTGATACCGACCGCGAAACCTTTGTGGGTTTGTACAACAGCTTTGACCGTCCCGACGCAGTGTTTGAAGGCAAGCCGCGCAATTCTGAAGCCCACGGCTGGTCGCCCATTGCCTCGCATTGCCTGGAGATTGAACTGGCTCCGGGCGAAGAAAGAGAGCTGGTGTTTGTCCTCGGTTATATTGAAGTGGATAAAGACAACAAATGGGAAAGCAAAGGCATTATTAATAAAAAACCGGCGCAAGCGGTTATCGACCGTTTTGATACAGTCGAGAAAGTTGACGCCGAACTGGCACGTCTGGTCAGCTACTGGGAAAATCTGCTATCTACCTACCAGATCAACAGCGGCGACGAGCGCCTGGATCGCATGGTGAACATCTGGAATCAGTACCAGTGTATGGTGACTTTTAATATGAGTCGCAGCGCCTCTTTCTTTGAGTCTGGCATTGGCCGTGGCATGGGTTTCCGTGATTCCAACCAGGATCTCATCGGTTTTGTGCATCAGGTGCCCGAGCGCGCCAAAGAGCGTATTCTCGATATTGCCGCCACCCAGTTTGAAGACGGCTCGGCCTACCACCAGTACCAGCCACTGACCAAGCGCGGCAACAATGCCATTGGCGGCAACTTTAATGACGACCCCTTGTGGCTGATTCTGTCCACCACCGATTACATTAAAGAAACCGGCGACTTCAGCATTCTCGATGCCAGTGTGCCTTACGACAATGACCAGAGCAAAGCCACCAGCCACTTTGAACACTTAAAGCGCTCGTTTTATCACACGGTGAATAATCTTGGGCCCCACGGCTTGCCACTGATTGGCCGCGCCGACTGGAACGATTGCTTGAACCTCAACTGTTTCAGTGAAGATCCCAACGAGTCTTTCCAAACCACCGGCAACAAAACCGGCAAGACTGCCGAGTCGTTAATGATCGCGGGCCTGTTTGTACTTTACGGTAAAGAGTTTATCAACCTGTGCCGCGAGACCGGTAAAAATGATGAAGCCGACACCGCGCAGCAGCATGTGGACAAGATGATTGCTGCGGTTAAGGAGCACGGCTGGGACGGCGATTGGTATCTGCGCGCCTACGATTACTACGGCAAAAAAATCGGTAGCCACGAAAACGAAGAAGGCAAGATTTTCATTGAGTCACAAGGCTTCTGTGGCATGGCCGGTATTGGCATGGAAGAAGGCATGGTGCAAAAATCCATGGACTCGGTAAAAGAGTGGCTGGATACCGATTACGGCATTGTGTTGCAACAACCAGCCTTTACCAAGTACTACATCGAGTACGGGGAGATTTCTACCTACCCGGCTGGCTACAAAGAAAACGCCGGTATTTTTTGCCACAACAACCCGTGGATTATGATTGCCGAGACCATGCTGGGCAACGGTGACCGCGCTTATGAGTACTACAGTAAAATAGCGCCCGCGTTTTTGGAAGAGATCAGCGATCTGCACCGGGTAGAGCCTTACGCTTACTGCCAGATGATTGCCGGTAAAGATGCCTACAAACCGGGCGAAGGTAAAAATTCCTGGCTGACTGGCACCGCCGCCTGGAACTTTGCCGCCATTACCCAGTATATCCTCGGCATCAAGCCCGACTATAACGGCCTGGGTATCAACCCCTGTATTCCCAAAGATTGGGATGGCTTTAAGGCAACCCGCAAATTCCGTGGTGCAACTTACGAGATTGAGGTCAAAAACCCCAACCACGTCAGCAAAGGCATTAAATCTTTAAGTGTTAATGGCCAGGCAGTGGAAGGACATGTTGTGCCCACCGCCGAAGCCGGCAGTACCGTCAAAGTAGAAGTGGTTCTGGGGTAAGCGCGATCCTCGAGTCACCGATCATCGAATCATCGTCTCGGTGATCGGTGATCGGTGACTCGATCTTTTCACCGCGTCAGACGTCCGACATCAGACCTCTGACATCCATGTACAATTGACAGCGCTGTCAGGTCTTTATAAACTGCTACCGTCTCAGCATCAGTAGGCAAGCCGAAACAAAGCCGGTAAGCTTATATTCGCAAAAAATACCGAGGATAACCCATGAGTAAGATTCTGGTGGCCGATATTGGCGGCACCAACGGTCGTTTTGGCCTGGTTGACACCTGTGCCCACGGCAAAGGTTACAACGCCGAGCAGCAAATCAGCCTGCCCAGCGGTAACTACGCAACCCTTGCCGATATGATTCGCGCCTACTGCGATCAGGCCGGTATTTCCATGCCCAAGTTTGCCTGTTTAGCCATTGCCGGCCCTATTCAGGATGGCCGGGTGAAGGTTACCAACCTGAAGTGGGAGTTCTCCATCGCACACTTGCGCGATGAGCTGAACATGCAGGCACTGGATGTGATCAACGACTTCGCTGCCCTTGCCTACGCAGCACCCCACTTGCAGGGCAAAGATCTGGTTACCCTTTATGATGTCGAAGCCAACCCCTATGGCCCACTGGGCGTTATGGGCCCCGGCACTGGTTTTGGTGCTGCTCTTTTGGCCCCAATTTCTACCGGCTGGAAAATTATCCCCACCGAGGGCGGCCATTGCAGCTTTGCGCCTACCACCGATCTTGAAATCGAGATATTACAGCAGATGCGCACGCGCTTTGAGCATGTGTCTATTGAGCATATTCTCTCGGGTCAGGGATTGGTTTCACTGTATATGTCACTGGCAGCGATTCACGGACAACAGGCCGAAGACCTCAAACCTGCCGATGTAAGCACACGCGGACTGGCGCGCAGCGATAAACTCTGCGAACAAGCGCTGGAAACTTTCTGCAATATTCTAGGCGGCGTAACCGGCGACAAAGCACTGAGCTGGGGCGCCATGGGCGGTATGTATCTGGGCGGTGGCATTGTACCTAGAATTGCGCACTTTCTACCGCAAACCGACTTTATCAAACGTTATGTAAACAAAGGCGTAATGCGCAATTACGTCAGCGAAATTCCGGTGCATATGGTAGTGAATGATAAAGCGGCGTTAATAGGCAGTGCCGCCTGGTTGGTGGATACCACGCAGGCGTTGCAGTCGTAATAAAAACGGGTGACGGGTGACGGGTGACGGGTGACGGGTGACGGGTGACGG
>DATBNH010000374.1:0-5794 GCA_036554405.1 Cellvibrionaceae bacterium
GATCTCGCGCCTGATTGAGGCCAAGCCCGAAGAGCTGCGGATTTACATCGAGGAAGCCGCGGGCATTTCCAAATACAAAGAGCGCCGCCGCGACACCGAAAACCGCATGCGCCGCACCCAGGAGAACCTCGAGCGTTTATCCGATATTCGCGAAGAGCTGGAACGCCAATTGTCGCGCCTTGAACGCCAGGCCCAGGCCGCTGAAAAGTACACCGAATTCAAAAAGCAGGAGCGGGAACTCAAGGCCCAGGTACAAGCCTTAAAATATCGCGAGTTAGACCAGCGCGCCAAAGGTCGGCAAGAGGTGATTACCGAGCTCGAGCTAAAAATGGAGTCGTTTGTGACCGAGCAGGTCAACAAAGACACGCTGATTGAAAAACACCGCAGCCAATACACTGAGCTTGGAGACAAATTCAACGAGGTTCAGGGGCGTTTTTACGCCATTGGTGCCGATATCGCCCGTATTGAGCAGAGTATCAGGCATGCTGATGAACGCAATCGTCAGTTACAGAGCGACTTGGAGCGCACCGAACGGGAAAGTCGCGAGGCCGATGAGCGCCTCAAGCTCGACCAGGACAAAGCCGAACTGTGGCAGGCTGAGCTGTTGGAAATCGAGCCCGAGCTGGCGCTTATTAACGAAGCAGAAGCCGCCTCGGGTGATCTTCTGCAAGAGGCCGAAGAGTTAATGCACCGCTGGCAGATCGACTGGGATGCCTTTAATCAGCGCGCCGCCGAGCCGCGCCAGCGCGCCGAGGTGCAGCAATCGCGCATCCAGCATCTGGAGCAAGTGCAACAACGTTTGTTAAGCCGTGTCGACAAGCTCAAGGAAGAAAAAAAGGGTCTTGGCGATATCGCTGAAGATGACAGCATTGACCTGATTCAGGAATCCCTGGCTGAGAGCAAATTGCTCAGTGAAGAAAAACAGGCTCTGCTCGAAGGTCAGGCAAGCAAGCTGGACGATATCCGCACTGAAGGCCAGCAGCTATCAGAGCAGTTGGACCAATCACGCAGCCGGTTACAGAGCATGCGCGGCCGGCACGCCTCGCTGGATGCCCTTCAGCAGGCAGCGCTCGGCGAGAAAAGCCCGGCGGTTAGCGAGTGGCTTGAAAGCCACGGATTGTCGGCCAACCCACGCCTTGCCGAGGCAGTCAATGTTACTGATGGCTGGGATAAAGCCCTGGAAACCGTACTTGGTAACACACTGCAAGCGGTGTGTGTTGAGGGTACCGATGCGGTCGCCTCAGTGCTCGGCGATCTGGAACAGGGCGAGTTAATTTTGCTGGACAGCAAAGCCCGGGTGAATGCCCCGTCCACAGCCGCGCATCGCACCTTAGCCAGTATGGTCGAAGCATCCTGGGACGTCGCCGGACTGCTGGCCGGAATCTATATTGCCGAAGACTTATCCCAGGCACTCACCATCAGAGCAACCCTGGGTGCTGGCCAATCGGTGGTCACCCGCGATGGCCTGTGGCTCAGTGCTCACTGGTTAAAAGTGCTGCGCGAGACCGATGCCAGCGCCGGTGTGCTCGCTCGCCGCCAGGAAATTGAACAACTGGAAGCCGATATCAGCGCTACCGAACAAGCAGTCGCCACCCTTGCCGAGCAGCAAATCCAGAACCGCGAGGCGATAAAGCAGCAGGAACAAGAGCGCGAGAACTACCGACGCGAGTTGGATGAAAGTAATCGTCGCCAGAGCGACTTGAACGCCGAACTCAGCGCCCGCCAAGTGCAGCTTGAGCAACAGGGCATGCAAAAATCACGGCTGGAACGTGAAATACGCGAAGCCCGCGAGCAAATGGAGCAGGAAAACGAGCAGCTGGCCGAAGCGCGGATGATCTTGAGCGAGGCCATCGAGGCTATGGAAGCCGATACCGATGCCCGCGAACAGCTGTTGCGCACCCGCGACGACATTCGCGGTAAGCTCGACAATGCCCGTCAAAAAGCCCGTCACGACAAGGACAAAGCGCACGAGTTGCAACTGCGCGAATCTGCCTTAAGAAACCAGCTGGAAGGGGTACGCCTCGGTATTAGCCGCCTGCAAGAACAGAGCGAACGCTTAATCGAAAGGCGTGAACAATTGTCCGAATCGCTATCAGAAAACCGCGATCCGGCCGAGGAGAGCAAGCTGGAGTTGGAAGCGGCACTGGCCAAACGCCTGGGCGTCGAGGAAGATTTAACCCAGGCCCGGCGTGCACTGGAAACCGTAGAGCACGAATTGCGCGAAGCCGAACAGCAGCGTAACCGAGCTGAGCAAGAAGTGCAGGGTGTACGCAGCAAGCTTGAACAAGAGCGCTTGGCAGCACAAACCTTTGAGGTGCAGCGCAGCGGCCTTGCTGAACAATTAGCCGCCGATAATTTTGATCTGACAACTCTTTTGGCCAACCTTGCCGATGATGTCGAGCTCGGCCCACTGGAACAAGAGCTGGAACAGATTGCCGCACGTATCAACCGCTTAGGGTTAATCAATCTTGCCGCCATCGACGAATACAAAACCGAATCCGAACGTAAACGTTATCTGGACGCCCAAAACGACGATTTACACGAGGCTCTGGAAACCCTGGAAAATGCTATTAAAAAAATCGACCGGGAAACCCGCACCCGCTTCAAGGAGACCTTTGATCAGGTCAATAGCGGCTTGCAGGAATTATTCCCCAAAGTTTTCGGTGGTGGCCACGCCTACCTGGAGTTGACCGGGGAAGATTTGCTCGATACCGGCATCACCATTATGGCCAGGCCACCGGGCAAACGTAACAGCACCATCCACTTGCTCTCGGGCGGCGAAAAAGCGCTTACCGCCATCGCCCTGGTGTTTTCTATTTTCCGGCTCAACCCGGCACCTTTTTGTATGCTTGACGAGGTGGATGCACCACTGGATGATGCCAACGTCGGTCGCTATGCACGTATGGTTGAAGAGATGTCACAACAGGTACAATTCATCTATATTACCCACAATAAAATCGCCATGGAAATGGCGCACCAATTGATGGGTGTTACCATGCACGAACCCGGTGTATCGCGACTGGTAACCGTGGATGTGGATGAGGCAGCCGAGCTGGCTGCGGTTTAACAACAACATACCAGAGTACAGAGGTTAGAGGCAGGCTATGCACGAGTGGTTAACCGTCATTGTGGTTTTGTTGATTGCCGGCATCCTGCTGGATGGCTGGCGCCGTATGCGCAATTCAAAACGCGGCAACATACGCGTGCCTCGCCATGTAGGGCGTCAATCCAGTCAAGCTCCAGCGGCCGACAGTCTTTTTACCAGCGAGTTACCCAACGGCGGCGCGCGGGTAATCGGTAAGCGCGATCCCCAAAGCGAGCACCACGCCACCAAGCCCAAAACAGCAACCTCGGCCTCCCGAATCCCTCAACAAGTTACGCTTAACCTGGACGAGTCGGTACCCATGTTAATGGAGTCGGTGGACGATCGGGCCGAACCGGTGTTTGACGTTGATCACCAAGATGTTGGGCACGAACACCCCGAGTCGCGACAGGAGCCGAGTTTTTCTGCGTTAGATAACGAAACCGACTTTGCCGACGCCGAACCGGTGTTTGATGAGCAACCAGAAACCGAAGAGACTAACGAACCACTGTTAACTCAGCCCGACGAAGTCATTATTATTAATGTAATGGCCCCTGCCGGAGAGTACTTTCAGGGCGATGAGCTATTGGATGTGTTATTGCAAAATGGTATGCGCTTTGGCGACATGTCGATTTTCCATCGCCATCAAGAGGCCAGCGGGCAGGGGCCTGTACTCTTCAGCCTCGCCAACATGGTCAAACCCGGCACATTCGATCTCGATGCCATGAGCAATTTCCAAACGCCGGGGGTCAGTCTTTTTATGACCCTGCCCATTAAAGCCGATAGTCTTCGCGCCTTTGATACCATGCGCGATATCGCCCAGGATCTGTGCGCCACTTTAGGTGGCGACCTAAAAGATGAAAACCGCAGCGTGATGACTCGACAAACTATGGAACATTGCCGCCAGCGTATTACCGATTATGAACGCAAGCGCCTGTCGCGGGCGGGCGCTTGAATAACCCGTGACCACAGCCCTGCAGGTAACACTTTTGTCAGAGCCTATCCCCACTCGTGTGCACGATGCCGTAGAAGCTCTGCGCACCGAGATTAACCAGCATAACTATCGTTACTACACGCTGGATGAACCGGCCATACCCGATGCCGAATACGACCGACTGTTACGCGAGCTGGCGGCCTACGAAGCCCAATACCCCACGCTGATTACGCCCGACTCACCCACCCAGCGTGTGGGTGCTATACCCCTGGCCGCCTTTGCCAGCGTCAAGCACGACATGCCCATGCTCTCGCTCGACAATGCCTTTAGCGATCAAGAGTTGCTGGCCTTTGATCAGCGCTTGAAAGACCGACTGAAAAGCACCGACGAGCTGTGTTATGCCTGCGAACCCAAACTCGATGGCGTGGCGGTAAGCTTAGTGTATGAAGCCGGCCAACTGGTTCGTGCCGCGACCCGTGGCGATGGCAACACCGGCGAGGACATTACCCAGAATATTCGCACCCTGAAATCGGTACCGCTAAAACTTCACGGCACTGGCTTTCCTCAGCGTCTTGAGGTACGTGGTGAAGTTTATATGCCCAAAGCCGGTTTTGAAGCGCTCAACAAAAAAGCCGCAGACAGCGGCGAAAAAATTTTTGTCAATCCGCGCAATGCTGCCGCTGGCAGTTTGCGTCAGCTGGATTCGCGCATTACCGCCACCCGTCCCCTGGAGCTTTGCGCCTACAGCGTTGGCGTGGTCGAGGGCGGCGAACTGCCAGCGGCGCACACAGATATTTTAAAGCAGTTACAAGTGTGGGGGTTTTTAATCAACCGCCAAATGCAACAAGTTGAGGGCATAGCCGCCTGCATTGAATACCAACAACAGCTGGGAGAAAAACGCAGCAGTCTGCCCTATGATATTGACGGCGTGGTATTTAAAGTCAATTCACTGGCCCTGCAGCAAACACTGGGGTTTGTCTCGCGCGCACCGCGCTGGGCTATCGCTTTTAAATTTCCCGCCCAGGAAGAAATCACCCAACTGACTGGAGTCGATTTTCAAGTGGGTCGCACCGGCACTATCACGCCGGTAGCGCGTCTGGCCCCGGTATTTGTCGGCGGTGTAACCGTCTCCAATGCTACCTTACATAACCGTGATGAAATCGCCCGGTTGAATGTACACATTAACGATACAGTGATTGTGCGCCGGGCAGGGGACGTTATTCCGCAAATTGTCGGCGTTGTGATGGAACGCCGCCCCGAAAATGCGCAACCCATCACCTTCCCCGAGCGCTGCCCGGCATGTAACTCCGCAGCCACACAAGTACCGGGCGAGGCAGCAGTGCGCTGCGAAGGCGGGCTTATTTGCCCGGCCCAGCGCAAAGAAGCCTTGGTTCATTACGCCTCGCGCAAAGCCATGGATATCGATGGCCTCGGCGAAAAGCTGGTAGAACAGCTAGTCGATAAAGCCATGGTTAGCACCCTTGCCGATATTTATCAGCTAACCCTGGAGGATTTTACCCAGCTTGAGCGTATGGGTGAAAAATCGGCACACAATTTACTCAGCGCGCTGGATGCGGCGAAAACCACCACACTGGCGCGTTTTATTTATGCTTTGGGCATTCGCGAAGTGGGTGAAGCTACCGCCCGTAACCTTGCCGATCATTTTAAACGCCTGGATAAGCTGATCAGCGCCAACAATGATGACCTACAAAGCGTCAGCGACGTGGGGCCGGTGGTAGCACACTTTATTGAAGAGTTTTTCAGTAACCCGGATAATC
>DATBNH010000390.1:0-3920 GCA_036554405.1 Cellvibrionaceae bacterium
ACCGCCGCCACTGCACGAAAACCCTCCAACTCGGCCACCATGCGCACCAGCCTCTCGCGCGCCAAGGGCTCATCATCAACGATCAAAATGTCCATTTGCGCTCTCCTGTTGCGGCTCTTTTGGTCGTTCACACAGCTCGCGATCTATCACCACCAGCGCGGTAAAATAATCATTATCCACCGCCAAGCGCAAGCCCGCCCGTTTGCCAAAGTGCGCCTGCAAGCGATGGCGAATATTGCCGAGGGCCATTTTGTTGCCGTGCGAATCGTCTCGACGGCGGCCCCGACGGTGGCTGTTGGTGACTTTGATGCGCAACAACTTATTATTTAAGTGAACACTTACTTCCACCTTGCCGCCTTGGGGATCTGGCTCTATCCCGTGACGAATGGCATTTTCTACCAAGGGCTGAATCAGTAAGCCGGGAATCACCAGCGACTCGGGCAGCGACTTCGGCAGTGTCCACACCACCTCTAAACGCTTATCCAGCCGCAATTGTTCAATCTCAAGATAGGTACGACACAGATCCAGTTCGCGCGTTAAAGGCACCAGCTCGACACTGGCAAGGCTGGCACGAAACAAATCGCTCAGTTGCTCCACCACCCGCTCAGCACGCACCGGGTCGGTGGCGATTAAACTGGCAATACTGTTCATGCTGTTAAACAGAAAGTGCGGTTGAATACGCGATTGCAGTGCCTGAATGCGCGAGCGCAGCTCACTCTGCTGACGATTGTATAACTGCTGCTGCAAAAACAAAAAACGCAGTACCATACCGGCGACTATAGCGGCGATCACCAAGTGGCTGGCCACTTGCCAGCCGTCAAAACCCATGCCGCCCACGCCTTGCAAAAACCACTGCGCGATTAGGGCAATCAGCAACGCGCAGGCCAGCACCAAGCCGTAGCTGGCAAGGCCCGCACTGAGTGCACTCTGGCGCGCCAACCAGGGACGCAGGTGACACAGTAGCGCCGTGCTCAGTAAAATCACCCACTGCACCTCAAACAGCACCAACCCCAGCGTCGCCCACTCCAGGCCATTCAAGCCACTGCTGGCCACACACAGTAGCAATGCCAGCAGGCCACCTGCCAACACCCACAAAAACAGGGCATAAGCGGAACACAGATTGGGTAAAAAGCTGTCGTCACCGGTATCCAACACGGGCACGGCGGTGCGATCTGAACGACGGTTTTGAACCATGACTATCCCTTATGCGGCAGGGTTTGCCGATAGCGCCTGCAACCGACAGTGCTTGGCACTACATTTGCCGAGCCCATCAGTTATAATGCCGCCTCTATTATGCAAGAACCCCTGATTCCGGCAGCATAGCAGAAGGCTGGAGCGCATAAAGGGTTTTTGATACCCGTTTAGTACCGTCTGTCTATCCACAGCGGTTTTGTGAGCACCCAACCCGAGTATAACGAGAGCAGCCATGAGCCAAAACGATCAAACCAAACTCTGGGGCGGACGCTTCAGCGAAGCCACCGACGCTTTTGTGGAGCGTTTTACCGCCTCGGTCGGTTTTGACCAAAGGCTCTATCGCCAGGATATCCAGGGCTCCATCGCCCACGCCACCATGCTCGCCAAAGTGGGCGTGCTGAGTACTGCCGAGCGCGATCAGATTATCGCCGGGCTTGGGGAAATCCAGAGCGACATCGAGGCGGGCAAGTTTAACTGGTCCATCGCACTCGAAGATGTGCACATGAATATTGAGTCGGCGCTGACCGAAAAAATCGGTATTACCGGTAAGAAACTGCACACCGGGCGCTCGCGCAACGATCAAGTGGCCACCGATATCCGCCTCTACCTTCGCGACGAGATAGATCTTATCAGCGCCGAGCTGACACGCCTGCAAAGCGGCCTGCTGGATCTGGCCGAGCGCGAGGCCGACACCATTATGCCGGGCTTTACCCACCTGCAAACTGCCCAGCCTGTCACCTTTGGTCACCATTTGCTGGCCTGGTTTGAAATGCTCAACCGTGATGCCGGGCGACTGGCAGATTGCCGCGTGCGTCTCAATCAGTCGCCCCTGGGCGCGGCGGCGCTGGCAGGCACCACCTACCCCATCGATCGCGCCTACAGCGCCGAGCTACTGGGCTTTGCCAAACCCACCGAAAACTCGCTGGACTCGGTCAGCGACCGCGACTTCGCCATCGAGTTCTGCGCTTTTGCCAGCATTTTGCTGATGCATTTGTCACGCGCCAGTGAAGAGCTGGTGCTATGGACCTCCTCGCAGTTTGGCTTTATCGACCTGCCCGATCGCTTCTGCACCGGCTCATCGATTATGCCACAGAAGAAAAACCCCGATGTACCCGAGCTGGTACGCGGCAAAACCGGCCGTGTCTACGGTCATTTAACGGCCTTGTTAACGCTGATGAAATCGCAGCCGCTGGCCTACAACAAGGATAATCAGGAAGATAAAGAGCCGCTGTTTGACGCCGTGGATACGGTTAAAGATTGTCTGCGCGCCTTTGCCGATATGGTGCCCGCCATCACTCCACGCAAACAGGCCATGCTCGAAGCCGCCAAACGCGGTTTTTCTACCGCTACAGATCTCGCCGACTACCTGGTGCGCAAGGGCATGCCCTTTCGCGATGCCCACGAGGTGGTGGGTAAATCCGTCGCCCACGGTGTCGCCAGCGGTAAGGACTTGTCGGAAATGACGCTGGCAGAACTGCAGCAGTTTTCCACCACCATCGAGGCCGATGTGTTTGACGTGTTAACCCTGGAAGGGTCAGTAGCGGCACGTAACCATATCGGCGGCACTGCGCCCGGGCAAGTGCGAGCCGCCGTGACCCGCGCGCGCCAAAGCTTGGCATAAAGTGCTGTAAAGCGCTTTTTTTGCAAAAGCCCTGCACAGTTTTTATCTATCCGTAGTGCAGCGCTGGCGCTGGCGCCAGTTTCGTCTATCCTTATGCTGTTGGCCAGTGCTAAGCTTGGCGGCACAATGGCAGTAGCAAACCGTCACACGGATCATGCGGCTTATGGGGCAAGAAGACGAATCTCGGGCGCTCAAAACGCGTATTGCTGAGTTGGAGCTGGAACTCCAGCGGGCCAGTATTGGCCGCGATTCACGTTTACAGTATGCTCTGGAGGCCTCACGCGATGGCCTCTGGGATTGGGATGTCGCCAGCAATAAAGTCTATTTCAGCCGCAGCTACCTGCGCCTGCTCGGTTACAATTTTGACCACCTACCCGGCACTTTCGAGACCCTGTGCGACTACTTTCTGCACCCGGATGATCGGGACATGGTGGCGATGGAACTCAGTACCGCCATCGACAACTGCCGGCAACGCGTTGAGCTTGAGCATCGCATGCTCCACCGCGACGGATACACCCTGTGGGTGCAAACCCACGGCCTGCTGGTGGAGCCAGACGAGAACGGCAAAGCGCGACGCTGCGTCGGCACCCTCACCGATATCTCGCGCACAGTACACGATCAGCAATCACTGATTGCCGCCAAGGCAGAAGCGGAGATGGCCAGCAATGCCAAGAGTAAATTTCTAGCCAGCATGAGCCATGAAATTCGCACCCCCATGAATGCCATTATCGGTCTCGGCCATTTGCTCGGCGATACCGACCTTGATGAGGTGCAAAAAAGCTATCTCACCAGCATGAGCGTGGCGGCCAACTCGCTATTGCAGGTACTCAATCAGGTATTCGATTACGCCAAGCTGGAAGCGGGCAATATTATTCTTGAAAACAGTCATTTTGATTTGGAACAACTGTTCGAACGACTATCGCGTATCTTTGAAACCAATGCCCTGCACCGCCCGGTGAATATTATTTTTGATATAAGCGATAAGGTGCCGCGTTTTTTGCGCGGCGATGCCACTCGACTCAGCCACATTATCAGCCACCTGGTCACCAATGCCCTGCAGTATTCCGCCAGCGATGCAGTATTGGTAAAAGCCGAATGCGTAAGG
>DATBNH010000418.1:0-2690 GCA_036554405.1 Cellvibrionaceae bacterium
GACGTCAGATATCAGACTTTTGTATCCGACATCAAACCTTCTCTTTCAACTTATACAATGCCTCCAGCGCCTGGCGCGGTGTCATGGCATCCGGGTCGAGTGCGGTCAGGGCGGTTACGGCCGGGTGCTCCGTTTCAAACAGGCTGGGTTGTATGGGGCTGCTGTTGGGTGGTGGTTTGGCCGCTGGCGTTATCGGTGCTTGAGTTGCCAAGGCATTTTTTTCGCCGCGCTCCAAAATAGCCAGCTGTTCCTCGGCATTTTCCAGCACCGGGTCGGGAATCCCCGCCAGCCTTGCTACCTGAATACCGTAGCTTTTGCTGGCCGGGCCCTCTTGCACCTTGTGTAAAAACACAATGGTGTGTTTGTGCTCGGTGGCATTCAAGTGCACATTAACAATGCCAGGCAGGGCCTCTGGCAGGCGTGTCAGCTCAAAGTAATGGGTAGCGAACAGGGTATAGGCCTTGAGGCTGATGGCCAGGTGTCGGGCGGCGGCCCAGGCCAGTGCCAGCCCGTCAAAGGTGCTGGTGCCGCGGCCGATCTCGTCCATCAGCACCAGGCTTTGGGCTGTGGCATTGTGCAGAATATTGGCGGTTTCGGTCATCTCCACCATAAAGGTAGAGCGGCCGCTGGCCAGGTCATCGGATGAGCCGATGCGGGTGAAGATACGATCCACCAGGCCAATACTGGCACTGGCAGCGGGCACAAAACTGCCAATGTGGGCCAATAGCACGATTAGCGCCGTCTGACGCATATAGGTAGATTTACCACCCATATTGGGGCCGGTCACAATCAGCATATGGCGCTCGGGGCCAAAGTTGAGGTCATTGGGTACAAAGGGTGCATCGGTTACCTGCTCCACCACCGGGTGGCGGCCACCGACGATGTTAATACCGGGGTTGGCGGCAAGCGCCGGCTGGCAAAAATTCAGCGCATCGGCGCGTTCGGCCAGAGTCGTTAACACGTCCAGCTCGGCCACGGCGGCGGCGGAGTCTTGTAAGGGCAACAATTGCTCACCGAGAATATCCAGCAGCTCTTCGTACAGCGCCTTTTCGCGGGTGAGCGCGCGGCTTTTGGCCGATAGCGCCTTGTCTTCAAACTGTTTAAGTTCGGGCGTTATATAGCGCTCGGCGTTTTTCAGGGTTTGCCGGCGAATATAGTCGGCGGGAGCCTGCTCGGCCTGGGCGCGGGTCAGCTCGATAAAATAACCGTGTACCCGGTTATAACCCACCTTCAGGGTGGCAATACCGGTTCTTTCGCGCTCACGGATTTCCAAATCCACCAAATATTGCCCGGCGTTGCTGCTGATATCCCTAAGCTCATCCAGCTCGGCATCGTAGCCGGGGGCGATTACGCCACCTTCGCGAATTACCACCGGTGGATTTTCTATAATGGCTTTATCCAGCAGTTCCACTAAATCCGGAAAGGTGTTGATCTGTTCTGCTAGTTGTTGCAAACGCGGCGATTGCGCCTCGCCGATCGCGGTTTGCAGCTCTGGGTAACATGCAAGGGAAGACAACAGGCGCGATAAATCCCGCGGCCGCGATGAGCGCAGCGCCAGGCGACCCAGAATGCGCTCCATATCACCCACACGCTTCAAAACCTGATGGATAACCTCGAACTGATAGTTGTGCAACAAGGTGTGTATGGCCTTCTGGCGCTGCTGCAAAACAGTCAAATCGCGCAGCGGGCGATTTAGCCAGCGGCGCAGCAAACGGCCACCCATACTGGTGGCGGCGTGGTTGAGCACAGAAAACAGCGTGTGCTCGTCGCCACCGCCGAGGTTAGTATCCAGCTCCAGATTGCGCCGGGTAGCGGCATCCATAATCACTGTTTGCTCGCGGCTCTCGGCGGTAATACTGCGCACATGGGGCAGGGCAGTGCGCTGGGTTTCGCGGGCATAACTGAGCAGGCAGCCGGCAGCGGCAATGGCCCTGGGTAAATGATCGCAACCAAAACCGGCTAAATCCTGGGTGCCAAACTGCTGGGTTAGCAGGCGCTTGGCGGTGTCCAGCTCAAACTCCCACGGGCCACGACGGCGCAACCCTTTACGGCCTTCGGCAAACGCCGGCGTGGCAAAATCATCACTGATCAATAACTCCGCAGGGCTAAGCCTTTGCAGCTCGCCAAGGGCTGCGTCGAGCCCTTCTACCTCTTGCACCAAAAAACGCCCGCTGGCCATATCCAGCGAGGCAAACCCGAAGGTGTCATCACTCTCGTACACCGCCACCAGCAAATTATCGCGCCGCTCATCCAGCAGCGCCTCATCGCTCACCGTGCCCGGGGTAACAATACGCATCACCTTGCGCTCAACCGGGCCCTTACTGGTAGCCGGGTCACCAATCTGCTCGCAAATAGCCACCGACACCCCGGCACGCACCAGCTTGGCCAAATACCCATCGGCCGCATGATAGGGAATACCCGCCATGGGAATAGGATTACCCCCCGATTTGCCACGCGAAGTGAGGGTAACATCCAACAACTCCGACGCCCGCTTGGCATCATCAAAAAACAACTCGTAAAAATCGCCCATGCGGTAGAACACCAACTCATGCGGGTGCTCGGCCTTGATGCGAAAATATTGTTGCATCATAGGGGTGTGTTGGTCTGTATTGACGTTGCTCATGCTGGGAAATTCACATTTAAGTTTATGATAATAAGAGAAAAATATAACATTAGGCTGTTTTTGAACC
>DATBNH010000420.1:0-3153 GCA_036554405.1 Cellvibrionaceae bacterium
AAACGTCCATCCGCTGCGTTGTTCTTCTTGACAAGGGCAACCAGCATTCCCTGCGAAGAACGCCTTGCGGGCTGAACGTTTTGGACTCGCGCAGACACCCCCTATACTTATTCAGAGGCTCCCTGGGTTACTATGGCTAATATCCGCGCGGATAAAAATGTAGAAATAATTTTTGATGGCCTGCCAACAGGAAAACTGGAGAATTGGGACAAGCTTACTGAGGATGCCTATGGTATTAGTATGACCGACGTGGTCAAAAAGTTCGCCGGCGATCTTAGCGAGCAAGAAGCACAGTCTTTGAATGAGGAGGGGACAGCACTTGACCTTGAGTATGTAAATGCTATCTCCTTACCCGTGACTTCCAAAACTGTACAAGATTTGGTAGATCGATATCACAGTATTTGGCAGAAATTATTGGGGCTTGAAGATAATATAAAGCTCGACTACGAAAAAACCCTTAAATCAGCTGAAGCATTGATTAATGACCCGGCTGCTCATGAGATTTACAGCTTTTATCACAAAGACTTCTCACAGCATTTGGGAAGAGCCTTGCTGCACTATGCCGAAGTGAATCTGAAAGATAGATGATGGTAGTGTTAATCATCTCTGTAAACAATAAATGGGTGCCCTGGTTTTTCTGCGTTTACATCGTATAAAACTTATGGCAATGTCGATGGCCCTATCAGAACCGGTTCATCAGGCGAACACTCCATGGTCAAGGACCTGCCCTATACGCAACTATTGCAAGCTGCTCGTCGTTATACGAGGCGACAAGATGAAGCCGAAGACATTGTGCAGGAGGTCTTGGTCGCGGCTTGTGCCGCTGGGCGTGCAGATTTCTCTTCACCTGAAGATATAAGTTGGATGATAGGCGCCATAAAACGGCGTGCGGCCTTTGATGCGCGCTCGGCACTCAGGCGTCGGCTTCGCGAGACGCGCTGGCAAGCGGATCGCCCGGAGTCGGTGGCTATTGTTAATACTCCCTCCCCTGCCGATATCGGTGTTTTTTTACAGGATCTACCGCGGGCACTGCGGGTGACCGCCGCCCTGGCACTTTCCGGGCACTCCCGCGCGGATATCATCTATCTTCTCAATATCTCGGATGCCGCTTTGCGTCAGCGTATTCGCGCCCTCAAAAAGTTGTTTGCACGTGTGGGGATAACAGCGCCTGCGGATATGACAAGCCTGAATCTTGACCTCGCCTACGGTGCTCTTCGGCAAGCTTTGCAGCCTTTTTTACGCCGCCACGGTGGCACTTTTGCCAGCCATGATCCCGATGGGCATCTTTTTCTTGTCAGATGCTCACAAAAAGCGTGAGCATGGCAACAATGGAGAGTCAAACTTTCCTACAACACGACACGAGGTCACAATGCTTCCTAAACCGCACCGCGCTTCAATTGTTTTTTACGTTTCAGATATTACCCGCACCGAGGCTTTTTACCGGGATGCCCTCGGTATTGACCTGGTTCGCCAGGAGGGCGCTGAACCCTTCTGGCTTTCGGGCAGCCTTGATCGGGGGCTGGAGATTATTTTCTTTCAGATGGAAGCTAAACGAGGCAATACGCCTGCGCTGATTTTTGAATTGGCAGAGGGTGGCATTGACGATGTTGTCGCCCAGCTTTCGGAAAAAGGGGTCACCATCGTTACCCCCGTCGAAGAGGCGCCAGGCGGATGGAGCGCTGAATTTATTGACCCGGATGGCTTTGGCATGGGCCTATGGCAACCTGAAGATAAGCCCAGACGGCAATAGTACCGGGTGTTCCTAACAGGCAGGCCGCGTGCTTGAACCTGTATGAGTATTGAAAGGAAGTGCAGGTTTTACCGAAAAGCCTGCACGGCTTTTTAATGGGCCCCTGCGGCGAGCTGCCTTTCTCCGCCTCTCAGCCTCATAACATCCGCTCGCGGCGGTGCGCCAAACATGCGGCTGTACTCGCGGCTGAAATGTGAGGGGCTTTCATAGCCCACTTTAAAACTGGCGGTGCTGGCTTCAAGGCCTTCGCTCAGCATTAATCTGCGCGCCTCATGTAAACGCAATTTTTTCTGGTATTGCACCGGCGACATGCGCGTGACTTCTTTAAAAGTGTGGTACAGCGCAGACTCACTCATATTGGCATTTTCTGCCAACTCGCTCACCCGCAAGGGTTCCGCAAAGCGTGTTTTTAGCTCTTCGATCACGTGGGAAATTCGGTGCGCCTGGCTGTCGGCTTTAACAAAGCTGCGCATCCAGGCACCCATCTCGCCTACAAGAGCCCGATAGATAATTTCGCGCTTGATCAGCGGTGCCAAAAATCGAGCATCCTGGGGCGACTCCAACAGTTTTGCCAGGCGCGACATGGCACTCAACATGCCGTAATCCACCGGCGCAATGCTGAGCCCGCAGGGGCAGTTTTTCTGTTTTACACGTTGTTCATCGCCAATTTCCAACACCACATCGGCCACATCTTTGGGGTCGATAGCCATTTTAATGGCCAGAAAAGGCTCTTCCTCACTGGCGCCGACCACCTGACCGGTGACGGGTAGCTCGACCGTGGTAATCATATAGGTGAGAGGTCCGTAGAAAATTTCCTTGTCGCCCAGTTTGATGGTTTTGCTGCCCTGGGCAATCAGGCACAGCGCCGGTTCGTAAACCGTGCACACGCAGTTGCTGGGAGAATCTTTGCGAAATATGTCTACACCGGGGATAGCGGTGTTGTATATCCCTTCCTCAGGCATTTTGCTGAGTAAGACGTCAGCGAGCTGGCGGCACATGGGTGGATCCAGATGCTCCGTTCCCGGAGTGGATGATTGATTTAGCGATTGGCTTTGAGAACGAACGGGAGCGGTGGCTGGCGCATTCATCGAAACTTATCCCTCGGTATCAGGCCCCTTAGTATTAGACCCATCGGTATTAGACAGAGCAGTCAGTATAAAGAGGATTAGACAATTGTGCAGTAAGTAAATCAGCCTCTGCAGAAATGGGCAAAGATTCTGCAGAATCCCGCAATACCCTATAAATCATGGGCTTTAAGGGGGAGTTTCGCCCTGTTTGAGTGCTTTCAGATACGGCACTCAAACGGCCACAAAATAAGAGACAACAGAATTAGGCAATCTCTTCGCAGAATTCCGCTACCGCCCAGTAACGCTCACCCCGTAATCTTTTCTCCATCATTTCGC
>DATBNH010000428.1:0-1820 GCA_036554405.1 Cellvibrionaceae bacterium
CAGTGATGCAAGCTCTTCCGCTGATTCGACACCGAGTTCAGGGCTTATATAAAATACGCCGCCAGTAGGTGACACCAACACCGGCGTCCAGTCTTTGTATTCATAGTTGACCCGGCGATCACCTAGCAAATAGGGAAACTGAGTAGAGCCTGAGGTGCCAATAATATTAGTGCCGTCATTTTTAGCGCGACGCTGGAATTGATTAGCGCCTTTAGTTGAGCCGCCACCTGGAATATTTTTTACAACGACCGCAGGTTTGCCCGGCAGGTTTTCAGTGATCATTGGGGCAAAAAAACGCGCCCATGTATCCGAACCACCGCCCCCTTTAAACGGAACGACCCACTCAATACGATCGCCATCAAAGTCGACAGCTTGTACTGGATTGGCGAAGGTAAAGCTGGCAATGCAGGCTGCACCGGCAGCCATTCCCTGGATTAATTTAATAACGCGCTTGTTTTTATTTGACATAGTGTTCATGAAAACCCCCACATGTGTTTTTATAATGAGATATAGAGGCGATTAATAGAGCATTGCTCTATTAATCTTCTCTATTACTTGGATTTCAAGTTATCAACTGAAACTGTCAGTTAGCTGTCATACATTTTCATTTGTTATTTGGCTGTTAAATTTATGATTCAGGGCACAGTTTGTTAATTGAGTGCCCATACTTTACTGGACACATAGAGCTCTCCTCGGAAAATTTTTCGTGCAGTACGGATAAGTCCGGCGCGGTTTACCAGCAGGCCTTGATCGGTTTGTGTCAGGTCAAGCACTATGTCGATTTTCCCGCTGGGATGCTCTACGCTCACCATAATAGGTTCACCCACAGGGTGATTGGCTAAATCGTAGGCAATAGTTCCGGGCAGCATGGTTGCGGTGCTGACGCAAATAGCACCGGTTACCGCGTGCGCTGCGTGGCAGTTAGTCGGGACGAAGTAGCGGGAGCTGATCGTGCCTCCGAACTGGGCCAGTGCGAGTAATGACACTTTAGGAAGTACTTTTCCTGTCGCATTTCCTAAACCCATTTTCAGAGAGGCTTGCAGCCGGATAGATTCGATCCGGGCAAGTAGTTCGCTATCACTGTCCAGCTCGGCTTTGCTTTCCCAGCCACTCTTGCCGAGTGAGCCTGCCGGAATGAGTACCATGGGAACCGCTGCGTCAACGCAGCTCACCTCGACGCCGTCAAAGGTGTCACGTAGATTGCCTGTCGGGAGTAAGTGCCCGGTTTTTGTCCCGGCGACATCCAGGAAGTGGAGTATCACTGGGGCTGAAGTGCCTTCGACACCGTCTATGCGAGTATCTCCGTCATACTCAACCTTTCCATTTGGCGTCTGTACGACGACTTCAATAAATGAATCAGTATTGAGGTTGTGGACTCGCACTAATGTTTCACCATCTTCGGCCGTGACCAGTCCTGATTCAATGGCGAAAGGGGCAACGCCAGAAAGCATGTTGCCGCAGGAAGGAGAAGTGTCTACGCTACGCTCACCGACTGAAACTTGAGCGAATAAATATTCGACATCAGCATTTGGATGTTTGGAAACCGAGACGATGGCCACTTTGCTGGAGAGGCTGGTTCCGCCACCAATACCGTCGATTTGTTGTGCGTTACCCGATCCCATTGCCGCCACCAGTACCGCGTCGCGTAGAGCCGTATCTCGGGGCAGGTCATTGGCCAGAAAATAAGGGCCGCGTGATGTTCCTCCTCGCATCATAGTGCAGGGAATGGCTGTTTGTGCTGTCATGGGTGTTCCTTTTATGGTCGATTGGGGCTCGTCAGTGGGCAGTAAGGAGACAAAAATCAGTTATGCAATTTTATC
>DATBNH010000429.1:0-2155 GCA_036554405.1 Cellvibrionaceae bacterium
GATAAAATTCATGTTGTGATTTTTTTGGTATCTATAACATTGATCGCTGGTTGCGATAACTATGAAACTCCTCCCAAAGGGCATGAAATTGATAATAAAAACTCCCCCGATAATTTAAACAAGGCTTTTATCTGGGCACCAGAATTGGGTGGACTGGGCGCGACCATGTCACAACCCTATCAGGTATGGTTACATAATATAAAAGGTGGACGCTTATCTTTGATATTCGAAGCCGATAAACTGGATGGCGTAGAATTAACCTGGTTAAGTACCAGAGAATTGGAGATTTGCTACAGTCGGGCGCAGATATATCACTTTCGAAATTTTTTTGTGATTGCTGAAGAACATTCACCTGGTATATACAGAGTTGAAATAGTGTTAAAAAAGGTATCGGATCTTGGTTACTGCTGACCTGTCAGAAGTACGGAGTCCGTTACGAGTTTTTGTGTTGGATTCGGCAACTGCTCCTCGGCTTTGGCATCCTGCGTCGCCCTACCTCCTAAATCCATTTAGTCGTGCGTTGCCCTACTACTTGCCATCCCTGGCAACACGCCTCAACCTGGAGGCCCCACCAGTGACCGGTAAACATCTACCATTGCCAGGGTGACCTCGGTGCGGCTGCGCACGGCGGCATCCCGAGTGGTTACATATTCCTGCTCGGTGGTCAGTACTTCGAAGTAGCCGATTAGGCCCTCCTGGTATCGGGAGCGGGCCAGCTCTACCGCTTGCTCGGCATTGTTCATGGCCTGGGCAAGCCGGGCTCCCCTCTCTTGTGCCCGCTGGTAGCGCACCAATCGGGTTTCTACTTCCTCCAGCGCTTCCAGTACGGTTTGCTGATAGTTGGCCAGGGAGGCGCGACTGTCTGCACCGGCGGCATCAATGCGCGCCTTGACTCGGCCGTGATCCAGAAACGTCCAGTCTATACCCAATGTCACTTGGCGAGATTGCGCAGGTCCCGTAAACAGATCACTGCTATCGCCCGCTACTGATCCGATCAGTCCGCTCAAGGTAAAGCGGGGGAAGAGGTCAGCTTCGGCCACGCCAATACGGGCCGTAGCGGCGGCCAAGCGGTGCTCGGCGGCGGCGATATCCGGGCGGCGGCGAAGCACGTCGCCCGGGCTGTCCACGGGGATGGTGGGCAACACCTCCGGCAAGCCACGCTGATCGGATAACTGCGCCACCAGGGCCGTGGGCGGCTGGCCGGTTAATACCGCTATGCGATGCATGGCCGCACGTATATCCGCCTGCAGCGTCGGCAGCTGTGCACGGGTTCGCTGCAGCAGGGAACGCGCACGCACTTGATCAAACTCAGTATCCCGGCCCGCTGCAAACCGGGCTTCAATAATATCCAGCGATTCCTGTTGCAAGGCCACACTGCGGTTGGCCATTTGATACTGCTGCTGTAAGCCCCGCAGCTCGAAGTAGCTACTGGCCAATTGCCCCACTAGTGCCACCTGCAGGGCATTTAGATCGGCACCGGCGGCCCCAAGCTCTGCCCGCTGAGCCTCAGAGGCGCGGCGCAGACGCCCGAACAGGTCCAGCTCCCAATTGGCGGCGAGGCCCGCCTGGTAGCGCTGCACTCGCTCGGGCCCCGCGCCTGACCGCTCGATGTCCGCCAGATACAGCTCGGAGGCACTGGCACCTGCGGTCACGCTCGGCCATTGCTCCCGGTTGGCGCCGTATAAAAGGGCGGCGGCGCGTTCGTAACGGGCCAATGCGCCCTCCAAATTGTGGTTAGCGGCCAGTGTCTGCTCAATCAGTTGTGCCAGCAGAGGGTCATCAAACCCCTGCCAAAAGCGCTGCTGGTCGGTAGCGCCCACCCCCATTACGCTGGTTTGTGAAAAGCTTTCCGGCTCCGGCGTGGCGGGTGCCTGATAATCCGGCCCCACCGCGCAGCCCGCAAGCAAGGCCAATGCACCGGTAAGTGTGATAAATTTATGCATGAATGCCTCCCGGCAGTGCGCCCTTGTTGTGGTCTGCATCAGTGCTCAGAGCAGGGGTATGGTGGCTTTTTAAAGGATGACTTCCAGACAGTTTGCGCAGCGCCACATAAAACACCGGCGTGAGAAATAGCCCAAACAAGGTAACCCCGATCATGCCGGCAAACACGGCGGTACCGAGGGCCTGGCGAACTTCCGCGCCCGCGCCGGTGGCG
>DATBNH010000438.1:0-4536 GCA_036554405.1 Cellvibrionaceae bacterium
GGCTCGCCGATAGGGTTTAAATCCATATCGGTACGCACCCCGGCAAACTGACTGGGCCGATCCTGCGCCGGGCGCTCGCCCCAGGTTTCGTAATCGTGCCAGTAAAAGGTAGGTTGATTTTTGCTCTGCTGGCTGGCCATAGGCGCTCCTTGTGATAAGCCCCTACTCTACCAGTGTAATTTGCGGGTGCCCAGTGGCGGGCAATTACCCTATAATCACCCAAACTACGCAGCTGGAGCCACCATGAGTTCGCTTGACTACCTGTTTGACAATAACGCCCGCTGGGCGGAAGACATCAAAAAAGAAGATCCGGATTTTTTTAACAAGCTGGCCGGACAACAAACTCCGGAATTTTTGTGGATTGGCTGTGCCGATAGCCGCGTGCCTGCCAACGAGATTGTCGGGCTCTTGCCTGGCGAGCTGTTTGTACACCGCAATGTGGCCAATCTGGTGATTCAAACCGACCTCAATTGCCTGTCGGTAATGCAATTTGCCATCGAATACCTCAAGGTCAAGCATGTTATGGTAACCGGCCACTATGGCTGCGGCGGCGTAAAAGCGGCCATGGAAAACCGTCAGTTGGGGCTTTTAGATTACTGGGTGCGCAATATTCGCGATGTGTATTTTGCCAATCAAGACTTAATGGACGCCATTGACGATGACACCGAGCGTCTCAACCGCCTGTGCGAGCTCAACGTGCAACAGCAAGTAGCCAATGTGACCCACACCAATATTGTGCAAAACGCCTGGCGGCGTGGCCAACCGCTGACCATTCACGGCTGGATTTACAGTATTGAAGATGGCATCATTAAAAAACTGATGAAACCGATCAACGGTATTGAGCAGGTTGATGAACGCTATCGCGTTACTTAAAAACCCGCAGTTTTTCACCGGCAGGAAGCCTCACTGACAACAAGGAGATAGCCATGTCTAACAACACCCAACATCTGCTGCAACATACGTTTAAGCTCCCGGCTTTTCGGCCGGGCCAGCAAGCAATTATCGACGCCCTGATCGAAGGCCACTCAGCCCTGGCCATCTTCCCCACCGGTGGTGGCAAAAGCCTGTGCTATCAATTACCGGCACTGCTGTTTGATGGCCTCACCCTGGTGGTCTCACCACTTATTGCCTTAATGAAAGACCAGGTGGATCAGTTAAACCGCATCGGTGTGGCCGCCGCTCGGCTCGATTCCAGCATCGGCGCCGACGAGGCCAAGGCTATTTATCAGTCGCTGGCAAATGGCAGCTTGAAATTGCTGTATGTAGCACCCGAGCGCCTGGCCAATGAGCGCTTCCAGGCGCGGTTGGGGCAATGCCGTATCAGCCTGATGGCAGTGGATGAGGCCCACTGCGTCTCCGAGTGGGGGCACAATTTCCGGCCTGACTATTTAAAACTGGCCGCTCTCGCCACCCAATTAAACGTGGAGCGTATTCTGGCGTTAACCGCTACCGCCACACCCCAGGTGGCCGCACAAATTCGCGACAACTTTGCCATTAAACCCGAGCACCATATCCAAACCGGTTTTTATCGGCCCAACCTGGCTATTCATATTACCCCGGTGGCCGGCGATAAGCGTGCAGCCCTATTGGCCAGGCGCTTGGCCGAGGAGCCCAATCAGGCAGCTATTGTCTATGTCACCTTACAAAAAACCGCCGAGCAAATTGCCAAATACTTGCAAGCGGCAGGCTTGAATGCCGCGGCCTATCACGCCGGGCTCGACGGCGACACCCGCCATTTGATTCAAGAAAATTTTATGACCGGCAGCACGCCTATTGTGGTGGCTACCATTGCCTTTGGTATGGGTATAGATAAGGCCGATATCCGTGCTGTGTACCATTACAATTTACCCAAGTCGCTGGAAAACTATATGCAGGAAATCGGCCGCGCCGGGCGCGATGGCAAGCCCTCGCACTGTGAATTGCTCGCCTGCCAAGATGATTTAACCGTATTGGAAAACTTCACCTTTGGCGACACACCGGATACCGGTGCCATAAGTCATGCTATTAATTGGCTGTTAGAGCAACCTCAGGATTTTGACATCTCGGTTTACGATGCTTCTCAAGAGTTTGACTTGCGACCTTTAGTGTTGGGCACGTTACTCACTTATTTGGAATTAGATGGCATACTGCATGCAACCGCACCTTTTTACAGCGATTATAAAATAGCCTTTAATCAATCACTCGATACGCTGCTAGCGGGTTTTGACTCTCAGCGCAGCGCCTTTTTACAAGCGCTTTTTAAAACCGGCAAACAGGGTCGCACCTGGCTTACGCTCAAACCCGATGCAGCCGCATTGGCGCTCGGCGAAGATAAAAGCCGTATTCTCAAGGCACTGACATATCTGGAACAACAAGGCCTGATTAATGTACAAGTGGCTGGGGTGCGTCAGGGTTATCGCTTGCTACAACGTATAGACAATCAACAGCCACTGATTGAACGCATCTGTCAATTATTCAGTGAACGCGAGGCGCGGGATATTGAGCGCTTGCAAAGTGTGTGCGAGTGGGCAATGAGCAACCGCTGTTTACAACAGGCACTGGTGACGTATTTTGGCGAAAACCTTGAAACTCCCTGCGGTCAGTGCAGTTACTGCCTTGATCAGCAGCAACCGCTGCCGCCGCGCAATAACTTGCCGCCAGCTCAACAGCCTATTATCGATTTAATAAGCGAAAACAACCCGACCCTTAACAGCCCACGACGCATGGCGCGTTTTTTATGCGGCATCAGCAGCCCACAGCTGAGCCGCGCCAAGCTCACCCGTCACCGCTACTTTGGCACTTTGATTGAAACACCGTTTACTCAAGTGTTGGCCGAGTGCCAGCGGTTAGTACAAAAAACGTCTGAGGTCTGAAGTCGGATGTCTGACGAATTACGTCTGAGGTCTGACGCTGGTCACGTGACATCCGACATCCGACATCCGACATCAAAGTATGCCTATGTTAAGATGCTGCCTTCAGGGGATAGGCTTTCCCACTCTATTAACGCTTAGGTAAACCACGTGGCCCGACTCTTTGAAGAAATCGACAGTCAAGACTCGCCCTTAGGCGAAATCTCACTGCGCAAGCGCGTTATTCCCGCCCTCGGTCTGGAGCCCATCTATGAGGTTAAACTCGGCGATGAGTTTTTAATGTCGAGCCTGTTTGTAGCCGCCGAAGAGGCACTGGCCACACTGGGGCTGGCGGCGAGTAAGGGTGAACAATTGAGCGTGGTGGTGGGCGGTTTAGGCCTTGGCTTCACCGCCGTGGCTGCCCTCACCGAACCGCGCATAAGCGAGCTGCTGGTGGTAGAGGCCCTACCTCAGGTAATTGGCTGGCACCAGGATGAAAAAGTCCCCCTGGGCGCTATACTCAATAACGACTCGCGCTGCCGCTATGTAGAGGGCAGTTTTTTTGACCTGGCTGCCAGCGGATTTGACCGTCAGCAGCCGGGCCGCTTATTTGATGCCATACTGCTGGACATCGACCACTCACCCACAGAGTTCTTAAATGCCGGCAACGCCGGTTTTTACACCACAGAGAACCTGCAGCAAATGGCCAGACAATTAACCGCAAGCGGCGTTTTTGCCATGTGGAGCCAAGATTTACCCGACGATGATTTTATGACGCTGCTGGGCACTGTATTTAGCCAGGTAAAAGCCGAAGTGGTTAAATTCTACAATCCGTTTAGGCAAAGCGAAGAAACCAATAGCGTTTATATTGCCCTGAGGTAACACCATGGATACCGGCGACAAACATTTGAAAATAGCACTGCTTATCGATTGCGACAATGTTAGCCACAACGCCGTGGAAGGGGTCTTAAATGAGCTGGCAAAATACGGCACTGTGAATGTACGTCACGCTCACGGCGACTGGAAGAGTCCGGCACTGTCGGGCTGGGTGGAGCGCCTGCATCCCAACGCCATTCGCCCGGTGCAACAGTTTGCCTACACCAAGGGTAAAAATGCCACCGACTCGGCGATGATTATCGACGCTATGGATTTACTCTACAGCGGTAATGTGAACGCCTTTGCCTTAATGACCAGCGACAGCGACTTTACCCCCCTGGTGCTGCGCATTTTAGAAAGCGGCATGCCTGTATTCGGCTTTGGTGAGCGTAAAACCCCGCAACCCTTTGTCGATGCCTGCTCGCCGTTTATTTACACAGAAAATCTGGTAGAAGACGAAGAGCCCGACGATATTGCCGACAAGCCCAAGCCACAGCTTAATAAAAAGAACCGCAAGGAGCTGCGGGGCGACGCCTTTTTAGTGAAACTTCTACGCACAGCGGTTGAACAAACCTCCGAAGACGACGGCTGGGCAAATCTCGGCACCGTAGGCCAGTATATTTCCAACAACAGCTCTTTCTCACCCATTAACTATGGCTATAAAAAACTCTCCGACCTGATCAAAGCCACCGATTTGTTTCAAATGGAAAAAAAGGACAAGGGTATTGTGATTCGAGATGGTCGAGCGAACGGTGAACGGTGAACGGTGAACGGTGAACGGTGAACGGTGAACGGTGAACACGTTGCTGTGCTCACCTGTAAAGTAGTTGCA
>DATBNH010000473.1:0-1999 GCA_036554405.1 Cellvibrionaceae bacterium
TCACGGCATGAGTGGCATCGACTTGAACCGCGCCGGCACGCCGCTGATTGAAATAGTCTCGGAACCCGATATGCGCAGCGCCGAAGAAGCGGTGGCCTATCTTAAAAAAATTCACGCCATTATCACCTACCTGGGTATCTCTGATGGCGATATGTCCCAGGGTTCTATGCGCTGTGATGCTAACGTGTCTGTGCGGCTTAAAGGCGATGACAAGCTCGGCACCCGCGCCGAAATTAAAAACATCAACTCGTTCAAGTTTGTGGAAAAGGCCATTAATGTCGAAGCACAACGCCAGATTGACTTGATTGAAGACGGCGGCAAGGTGGTGCAGGAAACCCGCCTGTACGACAGCGAAAAAAATGAAACCCGACCCATGCGCAGCAAAGAAGTGGCTAACGATTACCGCTACTTCCCCTGCCCCGATCTATTACCCGTCATTCTGGACGACGAGTATATTGCAGCTGTAAAAAACACGCTGCCGGAGCTGCCCGACGCCAAACATCAGCGCTTTTGCAGCGAATACGGCCTGTCCACATACGACGCCGCGGTGTTAACCGGCGAGCGCGCCACCGCCGATTATTTTGAGGCCGTAGCCAAGGGCTCGGGTGAACCCAAGCTTGCCGCTAACTGGGTGATGGTAGATTTGGCCGCTTTTTTGAACAAAGCCGAAATACCTTTGGCCCAGTGCCCAGTACAACCCCAACAGCTGGCCGGGCTTATAGTGCGCATTAAAGATGGCACTATTTCCGGCAAAATTGCCAAGCAAGTGTTTGAAGCCATGTGCGCCGGCGAGGGCGATGCCGACAGTATTATCGAAAAGCGTGGTTTAAAGCAGGTGAGCGATACCGGCGAGCTGGAAAAACTGGTGGACGATGTACTCGCCAACAATCAGACGCAGGTAGAAAACTACAAAAATGCCGATGACAGCAAGCGACCGAAGATGCTGGGCTTTTTTGTGGGGCAAATTATGAAAGCCAGCAAGGGACAAGCCAACCCGCAAGCGGTTAACGAAATCTTATTAAAAAAACTGGATGCATCATGACACTGAAAAAAGACAAACAAAAAGTACTGGGCGAAACCTTTGATGATGAACGCATCAGAAGTTTTTTACAGTATCCCCCTCCTGAGGGCACACACCCGGACTTCCACGTGCTGGAAAAAGCCTATCGGGGCATGATTGAAGAAAATTTTTTAACTTTTGTTGAGTTTTTTCAGGCAGATGGCCGCGATATCAACGCACGCGGTCCCGATGGTCGCACTTTTTTAGCAACCATCAAAACCCATAAACCCGCGGCAACTTACATTGCAGCGCTGGAACAGGCCGGAGCCCAATAAGCCATCATGCCAACAGATAACCCGGTTAATGCAGCGGATTATTTGGGCAATGGCGCCCATCTGTTGCTACAACCGGGGCTAAAGCGCTTTGTGCTGGTACCGCTGCTGATTAATATTGGGGTGTTTATTGCCGTCACCCTGGCGTTTATTCGCCGCTTCAGCGATTTACTCACCAACCTGACCGAGTGGCTACCCGATTGGTTAGCGTTTATCGCCTGGATTATTTGGCTGGTGGCGGTTCTGGCGCTGTTTATTGTCTACGGCTACACGTTTAACCTGCTCACCACCCTTATTGCCGCGCCTTTTTATGGCTTGTTAGCAGAAAAAATAGAAACCCGGCTCACCGGTATTACCTTGCCCGCAGAATCTTGGCCCCAATTGATTGTGCGTACTCTTAAGCGCGAGCTGGTTAAACTCTGGTACTTTTTAAGCCGTGGATTATTAGTGTTACTGTTGGTGTTAGTCAGCTGGTTTATTCCGGGGCTGAATCTTGTGGCACTGGTATTAACCAGTTTGTGGGCCGCTTGGTGTATGGCCGTGCAATATAGCGATTACCCGGCCGACAATCATCAAATAGCTTTTCGGCAATTGCGTAAAAAACTCGGGAAACAACCGCTCACCAGCTTCAGCTTTGGCGGCTTGATTATGGCCGGCAGTATGGTAC
>DATBNH010000499.1:0-7356 GCA_036554405.1 Cellvibrionaceae bacterium
GAATAACCTAGCTAAAGCAGTATGCGTACCAATTGCCAAAAAATGGCACTTAAAGCCTTACCAAACAGCAGTTTAAACAAAGGGTTCGTGAAGATAAAGCTAAAAATCACAGGCTTGCCTGTTCGAAAGTGGTGCATTGCCCACTCTAATCATGCCTTCATGCACCAATTTGCACCTATCCTGAGGTGCCATCCGCGGGGATGGCTCTATTTACTTCGTTTAAGAGTTATGGGGCACCACTTAAGTTATCATTTTTCCCATCTACAAGCGTTTACGCTATGTCATAACCCCAGCGACGGTGGTCTTGCCGATATCTGGGAATCTATGCGCGATAATTTTTGCAGAGGCCGTAAGGTATTTGCTGAATGATGGCAGTCGAAGCTTATTCAATAAATTTCGCCTTAACGGCATAGCGCACCCCGAAAAAGGCCGCCTTTTAGATAAACAGCGGGTGGCATTCCATGGCAGCGCCAGTAATCGAATTCGCTCAAGCGCTTTATTTGATCGCGCGGGTATTAAGGTGCTGCCCGGCCAGTCAACGGATTATAATTCTGTACGCAATATTGTTGGCTTAAATACCCTTAACCCATTTAAGTGGTTGGGGTCATTGGTCTACGCCAACCATGTTTTTGACGGCTCTATTAGCCAAAGCCCACATACATTGGCCCAGTCGCAAGCCCAGTGGTTAAAAAACATGAAGGATGGTTATGGAAAAGGGCGAGGGGCGCTTCAGGAAGCACTGCACCGCGTAACCGAAAATGCCGTCCCACCGCAGCCTGCGCCGAATTATTTGTTGTGATCTAGTATTCGAGTTGTTAGGTATTTGCCATTAATTCAATCTATAGGTTTTTATTGGGACTCAAACTGAGTGCTTGCTGGAAGAAAAAGCGAGTGCCTGTCCCGCCAATGCCTGCCAATGATGGTGAGCAAGCAAAGCATACCACCTTAAGCTTCAGAGCTTTTTACACCGCAAATACAAACACTCCGCGCTTATCCAGCAGCAGGTGAACGCGGGTGTGGCTGGCGGGCAGAAGGCTGCCTAGCTGCTGCAGTTGTAGCAGATGGCTTTGGCCCTCCCAGTCGTCGATGCTGAGGGTTATCCAGGTACTGGCGCCCAGTTGGTGACGCCCCACCACTTGCGCCTGTGCACCCTGGTCGGCCAGCAGTATGGCTTCGGGGCGTATCACCACTTCCACCCGCTGCCCTTCCTCGAGGTTGGAGGCCGCCACAGTGCCCAGTGGCGTGCGCACGTGACCCTGCTTCACGGTGCCATAAAAACGATTGACATCGCCAAAAAACTCGGCGGTAAAACTGCTCACCGGTCGTTGGTAGAGTTCATCGGGCGTACCCAATTGTTCCAGCCGGCCCGCATTCATCAAGGCAATACGATCGGCCATAAACATGGCATCGTCGGGGTCGTGGGTTACTAAGATACTAGCAATACCGCTGGCCTTGAGTAGCTGCAAGGTCTCCACCCGCAGGCGGTGCCGCAGGCGCACATCTAGGCTGGAAAAGGGTTCGTCCAGCAGCAATAGGCGCGGTTCTGGCGCCAGCGCACGAGCCAAGGCCACCCGCTGTTGCTGGCCGCCTGACAGCTCGTGAGGGAAGTCATCGGCGCGTGCCGCCAGCCCAACACGCTCCAGCATCGCCAGCGCGCGCCGACGGCGCTCGCCGCGCGTCAGGCGGGAGAGACCAAAAGCTACATTGTCCACTACGCTCAAGTGGGGAAAGAGCGCGAAGTCTTGAAACACCAGACCGATATCGCGCTCTTCCGGCTGGCGGTGGCGATGCGGATCTGCCATCAACTCGCCACTGACATGAATGCAGCCCGCCTGCACCGGCTCCAAGCCCGCAATCAGTCGCAGCAGGGTGCTTTTGCCACACCCGGAGGGGCCAACCAGGCAGAGAATCTCACCGGCGGCCAGATGCATGGACAGACCGCCCAACACGCGCTCGCTGCCAAAACGATGGTGTATATCGGTAATCTGCAGATAGGGCGAAGCTAGTGGAGTGGCGGCATTCATGAATCGGTGGCCTTGGGACCTGAGTCCTGTACAGAATTAACGGGTGGTACTGTGACCGTAACGGGACAATAGTATAATCGGCACCAGCCCCGCCAGTACAATCAACAGCGCCGCCAGAGCGCCACTTTCATAGGTGCCGCGCGACGCTTCGCCGTACAGGTGGGTGGCGAGTGTCTCGAAATTGAGCGGCCGCAACAGCAAGGTAGCGGGCAACTCTTTCATGCAGTCTACGAAAATGAGCAGCATGGCGGCGGCCAGAGCCGGGCGCGCCAGTGGGAGGTGCAGGCATCGCGCTCGGCGCCCGGCGCCGGCACCCAAGGAGCGGGCGGCATCGTCCAGCGATTGCGGAATTTTGTCGAAGCCCGCTTCGATACTGCCGTTGCCAATAGCCAGAAAGCGCACCGCATAAGCGTACACCAACGCGAATCCCGTGCCCCCTAGCACCAGTCCGGTGCCTGCACCCCACAGCCACTTGGCGGAGTCATTGAGGGCGCCATCGATCCAGCCCAAAGGCCCCAGCAGGCCGATAGCCAGCACCGTGCCGGGAATGGCGTAACCGAGGCTGGCGATGCGCACCAGTGCGCGCACGCCGGCGGCACTGCGCGCCAACCTAAGGGTAAAGACCAGCACAAAGGCAATACTGATAGTGACGGCGGTGGCTGCCGCTGAAATCAATACCGTATTGGCCGCCTGCTGCAGAATATGCGCTTCGATACCGACAAGCGCGAGGCGCCGGACGGCTTCCAGCGCCAAGTGCAGAGCTGGCGTGACAAAGCCCAGCAGCACCGGCAGCAAGGCTAAGGCGACTAGCAGCCAGCGCCAGCCAACCAGCGGCTTGCGGGTGAGCGGACGCTGCTGGCGGGGACTGCCGGCATAACGCTGGCGCCGGCGCGCCCAGCGCTCCAGCACAATCAGGCTGACCACCAGCACCAGCATAAACAGTGCAATCTGCGCTGCGCCGGGGAGGCTGGAGCGATTGACCCAGGTGGCGTAGATGGACACGGTGAGCGTGCGAACCCCCAAAAATTCTGAGGCGCCGATATCGTTAAGCGTCTCCATCAGCGCTAGGCTGGTACCCACGGCGATGGCCGGTCGCGCCAGCGGCAGGGCCACTCGGTAGAAACAACCGCCGGCGCCGGCGCCCAGAGTGCGGGCGGCATCCAGCGCGCCGGCGGCCTGCATGGCGAACATGGCGCGCACTGGCAAGTACACATAAGGGTAAAGCACCAGCCCCAGCAGCAGTATGCACCCGCCCATGGAGCGAATATCCCACAGCCGCAGATCACGCGGGCTGGCCACGCCCAACAGGTCGCGCAGCAGCGTCTGCGCTGGCCCTACTGGGTGCAGCAAATCCACATAAACATAGGCGACGATATAGGTGGGCACGGCCAGCGGCAGCAGCAGGGCCCAAGACAGTAAGCGGCGACCGGGAAACTCATAAGCGGTCACCAACCAAGCGCTGCCGGTACCGATAAGAATAACCAGTAGCCCCACGCCGGTGAGCAGTATCACTGTATTAGCAAAGGCTTGCGGCAGGACATAGGCGCGCAAATGCGGCCACATATCGCCAGAGCCCTCCAGCGCGTGCCCCAGCAGCGATAGCACGGGCAGCATCACCAGTAGGGCCACTAGGGCACAGGCGAACAGCCAGCCCAGACCCACCCCAGCAAGGCTGCGTTTGCACCGACCAATCAGTGAGAGGCTCCCCCCGGGGGCAGGAGCCCGGGTTGGCATAACGTCAGTTGTCAAACCCCACCCGATCCACTAACAAGCTGGCCGCGCGGCGATGGGAGGATATTTCTGCCACGGGCATCGGGTCGATGGTCAAGTCACCAAAGGCCGCCACCAGCGGATGCAGTTCGGCCTGCTGGCTTACTGGGTATTCGTAGTTAGCGCGCGCATAGAGGGCTTGGGCCTCGTCGGACACCAAGAACTCCAGCAGCTTAACGGCATTGTTGCGGTTGGGCGCATGGCGGGCCAGTGCTGCACCGGAGATGTTTACATGGGTGCCGCCATTCTTGAAGGTGGGCAAAACCACTTGAATTCCGTTGCCCCACTGTTGCTGCTCGGCGCCGCTGTCGCCACTGCGCATCAGCCCCACATAATAGGAATTGCCGATACCGATATCGCACAGGCCGCCAAGAATATCGCGCGCCACCTGACGGTCACCGCCTCCGGCGCGGCGCGCCAGGTTGTTCTTGACGCCGCGGAGCCAAGTTTCAGTGGCTGCCTCGCCCTGGCGCGCGATCATATGCGCAATCAGGGCGGTGTTATAGGGGTGCTGACCGGAGCGAATACAGACGCGATCCCGCCATTCGGGCTTGGCGAGATCCTCGTAGTGGAAACCTTTCAGATCCAGTCCCTTGTCGGCGTAGATCACGCGCGCGCGCATAGACAGGGCATACCAGCGGCCATCGGCGTCGCGCAGGGGCGCGGGCACCACCTTGTTAAGGGTGTCGCTGTTCACCGCCTGAGTAACGCCCAGGTCCACCAGATCCGTAAAGTCCACCGCCATCAGTAAATCGGCCGGCGAGCGCTCGCCCTCACTGGCTACGCGCTCGGCCAGACCGTCCTTCATAAAAATAGTATTGACCTCGATTCCGGTACGCTCGCTAAAAGCCTCCAACAGGGGCTTCACTAGGCCGGGTTCGCGGGTGGTGTAGAGATTAACTTCTTCGGCAAAGGCGGGGGCGGTGACTGCCAGCGCCGCCAGCAAAGCCAGAGGGCGGAAAACCAGACGGGAAAACATAACACTACTCTCAGCGTGAAAGGTGAACAAATTCAGGTGAAAGATGCTAGCACTGAGAGGCGAAAGTGTAAATGATAATGGTTACCAAATGCGGAGTAAGACCGGTATCCGATGCCCTGACTTTATTCGACCAGAATACTTCAGGCGACAACTATCCTGTTGCAGGGGGGAATCAATTGATGTTTTAAATCACATTATGCTACCGAGGCCATAATGTCTTTAAGTTGCCTCGTAGGCTTAGGCTCCTTTCTAACCAACACGTCATCATTGATTTTGAGAATAACGCTTTTGATTAGATCGGTAGTATTACTGATTCGAGATAGCGTTTTTAATATTTCAATGTCCGCGTAAATTTGTCGGCCTTTCAATGATAGGCGTTTTTCTGCTTTGCCTGTTGCAAGTTCACTCTCTAAAAAACGAGCAATGGTTTTTGCCGACTTTTCATCGTTAGCTAATTTATGAATGTAGAATTTCATTAAATTTTGCACGAAATCGGTCGAGCCACCTAACTCCAGCGTTGCCAAATTAAGAATATCCACCATGTGCGCTGGCAGCCGGCTTTCAATCGGTTTTCTCTGTGCTTCTAATTGCTTTTTCACAACCGGCGTTGACTGGTGAGGAAGAATGCTCACTTGATCGCATTTATCACAAACACCAACCAGCACGTTCTTAACCAATCCGCTACCGTCACTGAAAGGCACATCTCGCAGTTTGAACGTTGCATTTTCAAGCGAACGGCAGTTTTCACAGATCGCTTTTTGCGAATCACCCACCTTGAAAATTTTCATAACTCACCTCAGTGATGAACACTAATAAACACACTACTGGGATCAACAAAATACCATTTGATATACCACTCCTGGCCCGCATGACGAGTTTTTACAACGTGGACATCAATACTGGCAACGAGATGATGAGGGCTCGATGAGTAGGAGTCACCTCTCGCACGGCCGAGTATTTCAGCGACACTTGGCCTATAGCCAGCAGGTTCTTGATGTCGATGTCACCTCTCTGCTCATGAGAGATATCACCACGTTCCAGGCAGTCCAGTATCTTCGCTTTTACTGCTTTGAATCCCATATCTCGTCCCTAATTGTACGATATTAGTCGTACATTGCAAGTTTCTTATCGTTTCTTCCGCTTTTTGCCAGGAAATATCTTTATTGATTAGTAGCTTAGCCTTCCCAAAGATGGATGTAGCTTTATGCCCGATCTACCCATTCATTCCAAGTTAAATGACCAAATTGATCATTCCCTCCTAGTGCCACGGCCACATCACAGGTTTGCTCTGGTTGCCGGGTATGCCTCAAAGTACACCCGCTGCAAGTCGTTGATGGTCATATGCAAGTTGACTTGAAACTGCTGTGGCCCAGCATCTCTTGTAGCAGACGAATATTGGCGCCATTGCGCGACGTCTCTGTGGCCGCGGCGTGCCGTAAGATATGACAAGCGCCTTTCTTGTTGATACCAGAACGTTGCACACATATTGGTTTAATATATCGGTCATTTTATGGGGGGTATGCGGTTGCCCCCTCGGTCAGGAAGAGTGGGTCGTTAGGCTTAAGATTGGCCTGCTTAGGCCTTAATTCTTGAAGGTACAAAGCGAGTGCCGGCAGCTGTGCCGCACCTGCAAAGCTGCAAATAGTTGCTGCAGTTTTGAAACTTGGGGGTATCGGGTTTGGAATGGTTGTTGGCGCGAGACCCGAGGGAGACAACTTTAAATTAGAAGTAGGGGAATTAATGTCGGCGCCCCCAGCGATACTGATGCTGAGCGTCCTTTGCATCATATTCAACATTTTCATTAAAACGGGTTACGACAAATGTTTTTGGGTCAGCGCCTTTAATCACTTTGGCGTTGGCGCTATAGTTATAGTGGTAAACGTGGTTTTTGTCTTTGGCGTAGCCTTTCCCTAATGTTTTGAAAGTTTTAGGGTCGGCGTTTTCGATAAGCACAGTGGTCTTCGTATTTGCTATATACGCACCATTCTTATCCACGATGTAGTTATCATCCATCATTTTTATGCTGCCAATATCGAGGCCTTTAAAAACTTCTTTTCCCTCAATATAGGCTTTGTCTTCGTCTCTGAACAACTTGTGATCCGAGTCAACCAGTTTAAATGATTTAGGGTTGGCTCCATTCAGTGGCTTACCTCTATAAAATACGGCAAGAGCATTATCACAAATGTTTAAGCCGTACTCACCAAAATCAGGGTATGCATGGAAGCACTCGGGCTGGGCGCCGGGTACCACCTTGTCTAGGTAATACACTGCGTTATTATCTTGTACGTAAAGGCTCTGGTTGTTAGACGTAAATTGAAAGCTTGCTCCGTCTGCGCCCTCTATTAGCTTGCCATAAAAAAACACTCTGTTGTCTATGCCTTTTCTTTCGACACCATAACCGGAGTTTCCTTGAGCGCTGATCAGAACTTCAAAATGTTCCGCAGCAACATCATCAAGACGTCGATCAATATAGAAGACACTGTTTGTATCGACGTAATAATTACTGTCCGGCGCAGCTTCTCGAAAGGTGTTCGCATCGGCGCCTTGGATAATATGGTCTTCATAGATAACGTGCGTTTTATC
>DATBNH010000506.1:0-2740 GCA_036554405.1 Cellvibrionaceae bacterium
GATAAAACCTTTGTGCGCCCAGCCAATTTTGACGCCGCCAGCCACCTGCAAGAGAGCATGCAAAATTCTGAACGCCGCTACCCCGTAAGCGCGTTGCTGCATGCGGATATAAACACAGTAACCCGCTATATGAGCGCAACAACGGATTGCGCAGCGAATGCAGAAGGCATGTTTGAACAGCAGGAAAACGGCGTGCTAATGACTACCAGTACCGACAATTATTACTGGTTTGCCTGGTGGCTGGCACAACTGCCTTTTGGTTTTGTGATTCAATCGCCCGATGAGCTAAAGGCGGCACTTAACGAACATATTCAGCGGTTGGTTGCGGCGGTTTAGAGTGTCTCGCCTTCCATTTGCTCACCCAAGCGCACCCAAGCGCCCACCCCAGAGACCTCCCGCCCATAAAGTCCGGTTCCCCCAAGCCTTAATACAAACACATCGCATTTATATATGTTAATGATAATTGTTCTTGTTATTGGCCTGTAATTTCCTTAAAATCCCGTTTTGCGGCTCGCCCCTGATGTCGGTGTTGCCATTGCGTACCACCGCTGACCCATACCAGTAAGCGCCCGCCGCCCTGAAAACATCTGTGCTGTTTTCAGCAAACATTAAATTCGATCACTGCAGCTAACTGCTACGGCTCAGGAACCTATATGAATACCACACCGAACAATCGCAAGCCTCGCCATCTTTTTTCCCTTACCCCCATCGCCGCCGCGTTATTGATTCTGGCCACAGGCGCATTGGCCGAGGCGCAGGATGATGAGAACGCAGCCTCGCTGGAAACCCTGGTGGTGGTAGGCAATACCACCAATGTTGATATAAGCGGGCGCGACCTCAGCCGCCAACAGGCCTATGACCTGGCCGATGTGTTTCGTATGCAGCCCTCTGTCACTGTGGGCGGCTCGGTTGGCCTTGCGCAAAAGGTTTATATTCGCGGCATGGAAGATACCCTGCTGAATATCACCGTAGACGGCGCGCCGCAGACGGGCACGTTGTTCCATCACATCGGCAGGGTGAATGTAGAGCCGGAGTTGTTAAAACAGGTGGAAGTGCAAACCGGTGCCGGTGAGGCCACCAGTGGCTTTGGCGCAATTGGTGGCGGTATTCGTTTTCGCACCAAAGATGCCCGCGATTTGTTATCGCCAAATCAACAGGCCGGTGCACTACTTAAAGCCGGTTACTTCAGTAACGAGGGCTATAAAGTCAGCGCCACCGGTTACGGCAAGGTGGGCGATAACTGGGGGCTGTTAGGTTCTCTGGTTCATGTAGATCGCGACAATATGGTCGATGGCGATGGCAACACCCTCTACGGTACTAACCCTGAACAAACTCTGGGGTTTTTAAAGCTGAGCGGCGACATTAGCCAAAACCAGAGCGTATCTATTAGCTACGAACACCGTCAGGAAGAGGGCGAGTTTGGTCAGCGCCCTAACTGGCCAGCACTGGAAGGCGACACCCTGTTTCCGGCAACGGCCGAGCGCCGCACACTGGTAGGTAACTACCTTGCCGCTTTGCACCCTGCACTAAACCTTGAGGCAACTGTGTACCAGACCACCTCTCAGTTTGAACAAGATCGCTTTGACCGCTGGGGTTTATACGGCGCCGATATTACCAGTTACGGTTTTGACTTGCGCAATATCAGTTACCTGGGTGCGCATGAACTCACTTACGGTGTGGAATATCGCAACGATACTGTTACCAGTGAATACCTTGCCGATGTGAGTGTGTGGGGTGATTGGGCATGGGATGCCAATATCGGCCAATTTGAAGAGCAGGGCGATGTATTGGGTGTATATGTTCAAAATCACTATAGCGTGAGCAACCCGCTATTGATCAGTTTTGGTGTGCGTTATGACGCTTACGATCTTGAGCAAGTCACTTATAACGACAACACCGACAGCGACGGCGTAAGTGTGAATGTGGGCGCGCTTTATCAATTTACCGAAGCTTTGTCTCTCTCTGCAGGCTATGCCGAGGCCATGCGCGGCAAGGAAGTGGGCGATGCCTTCACGCTGGAAAAACGCCCGGGCCGTATGGCGCTGGCAGAGGGCTTAACCGCAGAGAAAGTGCACAACAGCGAGGTGGGCCTTAAGTACGATAACGGGCAATTGCGCGCTGGGGCATCTGTTTATCAAATGAAAATTGACGATGTGATTATGGATCAATTAGGTGGCGGGCCCGCGCCGCAAAATAGCGTTTATTACGAAAACGTCGGCACCTTTGAATCCGACGGTGTAGAACTACACCTGGGTTATTCCACCGCCCAATTGAGTGCCGATTTATTTTTTGTGAACAGTAGCCCTACCTTAAATGACAACCCGGTAGAGGGCTATGAACATATCGGCCTGGCCAATGCCTCTGGCGACACATGGATGCTAAATCTGGGTTACCGGCCAGCTAACAATCTGGAGATGGGCTGGAACATCCGCCATGTCTCCAGCCTTAATGATATTGAAGTGCTGCACCGCGCGGTAGAAATTGACTGGATAGATGCCCTGCAAACTGTTAACAAACCCGGTTACACCGTGCACGATATATTTGCCGAATGGCAGCCTTTTAGCAACGATAAGCTCACCCTTGGGCTTGCCATTTACAACCTGCTTGATGAGCAGTACCGCGCTCATGCCAGCGTTGCAGATTACAACCATATTCCAGGTTGGGAGGGGGTGGCTGGTGTTTACGAAGCCGGCCGCGACATTCGCTTGCAACTGTCCACGGCATTTTAAAAAGGTCTAAA
>DATBNH010000532.1:0-9938 GCA_036554405.1 Cellvibrionaceae bacterium
CGACGAACGCCAGCGGGTGTGCCAGTTGTGGCAGCGATTGCTGCTAACCCCGGACGCCACTTGAGCCTGCCGCTTGTCATTTGCTTATACACTTTTTTAGGAGTTGGCTATGTCTTTTGCCGATCGTGACGGCGTTATTTGGCTTGATGGTGAATTGGTGCCTTGGCGCGATGCCAAGGTTCACGTTCTGACCCACACCCTGCATTACGGTATGGGTGTTTTCGAAGGTGTGCGTGCCTATGAAACGGCTGAAGACGGTACCTGTATCTTTCGCCTGACCGAGCATACAGATCGTTTGTTTCGCTCTGCCCACATTATGCGTATGAAACTGCCGTTCACCAAGGACGAGCTGAATGCGGCGCAAAAAAAGGTGGTGCGGGAAAATAATCTGCACGAGAGTTACCTGCGTCCTATGGCCTTTTATGGTTCAGAGGGAATGGGTTTGCGCGCAGATAACCTCAAGGTGCACATTATGGTGGCCGCTTGGAATTGGCCGTCATATATGTCGCCAGAGGCGCGCGATAACGGTATTAAGGTGCGCACCTCCAGCTATACGCGCCACCATGTGAATATCTCCATGTGTAAAGCCAAAGCTAATGGCCACTACATTAACTCGCTACTGGCATTGCAAGAGGCGCTGGACAGTGGTTGTGAGGAGGCGCTGCTGCTGGATAACGAAGGTTATGTGGCCGAGGGCAGCGGCGAGAACTTTTTTATGGTACGCGAAGGGGTTATTTATACACCAGAGCTGACTTCATGTCTGGACGGTATTACCCGCAATACCATTTTTCAGCTGGCGGCAGATTGCGGTTATAGTATTCGCGAAAAACGTATCACCCGCGATGAAGTCTATGTAGCCGATGAAGCGTTTTTTACCGGCACGGCGGCCGAAGTTTTACCAATCAATAATCTCGATGGCCGCGTTATTGGTGAAGGCCATCGCGGCCCGGTTACCACGCGCCTGCAAGGATTGTATTTTGATGCGGTTAAAGGCCGCTTGGCACAACACAAGGATTGGTTGGCGCCGGTGCGTTAATTTTGCACCCGACAGCGACCTGCTCAGGTCGCTGTCGGTTTTGTGCAGCTTCTCACAGCTTCCCCTCGTGCATTCACCTCTTGTTCATTTATTTACAATTATATTGTTCACGGTGTGGCAATATACCTGCGTCGGATGTTTTGCGGTTGTCCGGCGCCTTCAAAGGTGGGATATGTATGCAAGCTGTCAATATATTGTGCGTCAAATGGGGCAACAAGTATGGCCCCGAATATGTCAACAAGCTCTTCTCCATGGTGAGTCGTCACCTCAGTTTGCCGTTTCGATTTATTTGCCTGACTGACAATCCCGAAGGGATTAAACCGGGTATCGACGTGAAACCGATTCCATCGGTGGGCTTTGAAGATTTTGACTTGCGTAAGCCCTGGAGTCTCAATCATGGCTGGCTTAAAGTCACCAGCTTTGCCAAGCCGCTACACGATATCACCGGCCCTACCTTGTTTCTCGATTTAGACGTGGTCATTGTCGACAATATCGACTGCTTTTTTGAGCCTGCTGGTGAGTTTCGGGTAATAAAGGAGTGGGATAAACGCGATTATACTGGCAATACGTCGGTCTACCGTTTTGCCAGCGGTGCCCATCCTGATGTGATTGAAAACCTCAAATTCAACAAACCCAATATCTTGCAGCGTGTGCGCAATGAGCAGGAGTATGTGACCGGTTATCTGGCGCGTCAGGGTAAGTTACACTACTGGTCCGAAGACTGGTGCGTGAGTTTCAAACGTCACTGTTTACCCCGATTATTTATGAACTGGTTTAAACCGGCCGTGATTCCACGGGGGGCAAAAATCGTGGTGTTTCACGGCAAACCCAACCCTCCGGATGCCATCAAAGGATACAGTGGTAAATGGTATCGCCGGGTTTTGCCGGTGCAGTGGGTCGCCTCTGCCTGGCAGTAATTGTCAAGGGAGCCACTGACCAGGTTTTTCGGCGTGTTATACTCCACGCTGTTTTCGTGCCTGATAACCAAGTGTTGGGCTCTGGGCGATGAGTATAATCTTGAATAAACTGCCGCGTCATTTCTATTCCCTGTTACTGTATCTGGCGGCGGTGCCGCTGATGCTGTATTTTTTGCTGCGCTCCCGTAAAGATGGTCGCTACCGGCGGCGACTGCCCGAGCGTTTTGGTTTGGGTCATGCCCAGAGTCAACCCGGGGGGTTGGTGGTGCACGCGGTATCGGTAGGCGAGGTAGTAGCTGCCACTCCCCTGATCAAGCAGTTGCAGCAAACCTACGTTGATTTGCCCATCACCATTACCTGTACCACACCTACCGGACTTGCCACTATTGAGCAGCGTTTTGGCAATAAGCTTGCCTACGGTTATTTGCCTTTTGATTATCCAGGCTCGGTGCGTCGCTTTATTAATCACTTGCAGCCGCGTGCGGTAATTATTCTGGAAACTGAGCTGTGGCCCAATTTAATGGCCTATTGCGATAGGGCCCAGATTCCCGTCATTGTGGCCAACGCGCGGCTGTCAGCTCAATCTGCACGTGGTTATCGGCGATTTTATTGTTTTACCACCACCTTGATGCGCCATATTTTATTGTTGCTGGTGCAAGACCGTGACAGCGCCCGCCGTTTTGCCTGCCTGCGCTTATCACAGTTTATTGAAATTACCGGCAATTTGAAATTTGATATGGATATCCCCGAGGATATTTCCTCGCTGGTGGAGCAGTTTGCGCCCAAGTTAAAGGGTCGGTTGGTTTGGGTGGCTGGCAGTACTCATGAAGGTGAGGATGAGATGCTGTTGAATACCTACCGTGCCTTACAGGCGGATTTCCCCTCTCTGCTGTTAATTCTGGTGCCGCGCCACCCCGAGCGCTTTGAGCGCGTAGCGGATCTTATCCGGCGGCAAAATTTTATCTGCTGGCGGCGCAGTGAAGGAGGCTTCCCGGAGGCCAATACACAAATCGCCCTGGCCGATAGTATGGGTGAGCTTTTGGCATGGTATCAATTGGCCAATCTGGTGTTCGTGGGCGGCAGTTTGGTTAACCACGGCGGCCATAATCCGCTGGAGGCTGCCTGCTTTGCCAAATGCATACAGAGCGGCCCATACCACTTTAACTTTGCCGAGGCCTATAGTCAGCTACAGCGTTGTGGTGCGGTCAGTATGGTGGCCGATGAAGCTGAGTTAACGGAAAATACCCGTGCCCTGTTGACCAATGGACAACTGCGCCATCAATTTGGCGAGCGGGCGCAGGTCTTTTTCCAGAAACAACAGGGCGTTACCCAGCGCACCTTGTCGGCTATTGAGCGCATCCTCGGCCCTGATGTTGGACAATTTCGCTGTCAGCGTGAGGCCGGACAGATATTCTGGTATCAAGGCCCTTATTTTCAGCAAATGAGTAGCGATATTTTCAGTTCCGACTGGTATCGGCAGCAAGGTGCTGTGAGGGGCAGTGCCTCCGGGCGTAATACTGTCTGGTTTGTCCAGCATGAAGGGCGCTCCATGGTATTGCGTCACTACTATCGCGGTGGCCTGATAGGCAAAATACTGGGCGATCGCTTTTTGGCTTGCCCGGTTTTGTCCAGCCGCGCCATGCTGGAGTTCAGTTTGTTGCAGTGGATGTATCAACAGGGTTTACCAGTGCCGCGCCCTTGTGCAGCGCGCTATTACCGCAGAGGATTGTTTTATCGGGCCGATATTCTGGTGGAGCTAATTCCACAAAGTCGTGATTTGGTTACCGTGCTCAGTGAGCCCCGCGCCCTCAGTACCAGCGAATGGCAGCAGGTGGGGTTGGCAATTGCCCGCATGCACGCCAAAGGTGTTTATCACGCCGACCTCAACTGCCATAATATTTTGCTTGATGCCAATGGCAAGGTGTGGCTGGTGGATTTTGACAAGTGTGAGCGCCGTCGGCCGGGGGCTTGGCAGCAGCAAAACTTACAGCGTTTATTGCGCTCACTGCGCAAGGAGCGTAATAAACTGCCGGTTTTTACCTGGCAAGAGAGTGATTGGCAGGCGCTCATGGTCGGTTACGAGAGTCACAGGGAATCACCTGAGGGAGTCTTACTCTGAAAATGCCAAAACCTCCATTTGTTGCACGCCCATTTCCAATCCGTGCCGTGCTCACAACACCGACCGCTACTCGATGGAAGCTTCAGATCTCTTATGTGTGTTGCATCGCTTTTAGCGCCGCTGCACTGGCTGCCGTGGGCGTGCAGCAAGGCTTCGCTGGCAGCTTTGCAGGGAGTAGCTGTAATGACGTTTGAGTCTCGTTCAGTAGGTGTTTCGGCGGTGCTGATCGTTAAAAATGAACAGCATAAAATTGCCGATTGTCTCGCCAGCCTCACTTGGGCCGATGAGGTAGTGGTACTTGATTCTGGCAGTACCGATGACACTTGTGCCATAGCCCAAAGGCTGGGCGCCCGGGTGGAGGTAAACACCGACTGGCAGGGGTTTGGCATTCAGCGCCAGCGCGCTGAAGCACTGGCGCAGGGCCAGTGGATTTTTATGATCGACGCCGATGAGCGTGTCGATGCCGAGCTGCGTGAGTCGATACAGGCAGCGGTTGCCGGCGAGCCCGCAGTTTATGAGGCCAACCGCCTGTGCCACTGCTTTGGGCGCACCATTCGTCATTCGGGTATGTTCCCCGACTGGACGCCGAGGCTCTACCCCAAAGGGCTTGCCCACTACGACGATATTCGCGTACATGAGCGCCTGCGCAACCCCCAGGGCTTGCCCGAGCGACGTCTGGCGGGCTTGTTACATCATCTGGTCTACGATAATCTGCGCCACTTGTTGGTAAAAACCGCTCACTATGCCGATGAATGGGCTACCGATCGCGCTGCACGCGGTAAAAAAGGCTCGCTATGGGCGGCAGTCGGCCATGGCTGGTGGCGTTTTTTCAGTATGTATATTTTACGTCGAGGTTTTCTCGATGGTGGACAGGGTTTGCTGCTGGCACTGGTGATGGGTCACGCAACCTTTGTAAAATACGCCGATCTGTGGATACGTACCCGTACCCCGTCGCCTCCCGATGAATAAACTGGCTTTTATATGTCTGATGCTTCTTCTATTCCCACGCCTGCTCCTGAAACTGCATCGCTAAAAGTCTATGTGCGGCTTTTGGCCTATCTCAAGCCTCACTGGCTGGCTTTTGTGGTCAGTGTGTTGGGCTTTGTGGTCTACTCGCTGTCGCAGCCGGCGATGGCGCAGTATATGGAGTATCTGCTCAAGTTTATCGAGGCCGAAGAGCGCGGCCCTCTGTGGCAGCCTTCACTGATTATAGTTTCGATTATTGCGATACGGGGTTTTGGCGGTTTTTTGGGTAATTTCTTTTTGGCGCGCCTGTCTTTTCGTATTGTTGATGCGTTGCGGGTGCAGCTATTTAATCATATGGCCTATTTGCCGGGCTTGTATTTTGAGCGCCACGAATCCGGGCGCTTGATGTCGATGATTACTTTTAACATCAATAACGTCACCACCGCAGCCACCGATGCCTTGAAAACCATACTGCGTGAGGGCATGACCATTATCGCGCTCTTGTCTTATCTGTTTTACAAAGACTGGCGGTTGACCATGTTAATGCTCGGCGTGGTGCCCTTTATCGCGCTGTTAGTGGGGTTTGTAGGTAAGCGTTTGCGCCGCCTCAGCTCTCAGGTACAGCATAGTATGGGCGAGTTGTCGCAAGTGTCATCGGAAATGATTAACGGTTATCGGGTGATGCGCAGTTTCGGTGGCGAAGATTATGAAAAGCAGCGCTTTGCCACCGCCAGTTGGCGCAATTACCGCCAGAACGTGAAAATTGCCCTTACCACTACGTTGAATACCCCGCTGATTCAAATGTTGATTGCCGTATCCATGTCGCTGTTGTTGTGGGTGGCTCTGGGTTATATGACCATTACCGACTCCGGGGCCTTCGTTGCCTATTTTCTGGCGGTAGGTATGGTGCTAAAACCCATGCGGCAATTGAGCGAAGTGGTGCCGGTTATTCAAAAAGGCGTAGCCGCCGCTGATAGTGTATTTCAGGTGCTTGACGAGGTGCGCGAAACCGACGAGGGGCAGTTTCAAAGTGCGCGTGCAGTGGGCCGAGTCAGTATTAAAAACCTCAGTTTTGGCTACGGCGTTGATGATAGCCTGGCTATTAGTGATCTGTCTCTGGAGGTGGCGGCCGGCGAGGTGGTAGCACTGGTGGGCCGCTCGGGCAGTGGCAAGTCGACACTGGTGAGTTTGCTGCCGCGATTTTATCAGGACTTTTCCGGGCGCATTGCTATTGATGATGTGGATATTCGCGACTATCAGTTAGACAACCTGCGCCAGCAAATTGCCCTGGTCACCCAGCATGTCACCTTGTTTAACGACACGGTTGCGCGCAATATTGCCTACGGCAGCCTGGAGCATGCCGACGAGACGGCTATCAAGCGCGCCGCAGATTTGGCCAATGCCACCGAGTTTATTGAAAATCTACCTGACGGTTTTGCCACCATAATCGGTGAGGGCGGCGCGCGCTTGTCTGGCGGCCAGCGCCAGCGCTTGGCCATCGCCCGGGCAATTTTAAAAGATGCGCCTATTCTGGTTCTGGATGAAGCTACATCGGCGCTGGATAATGAATCCGAGCGTTTGATTCAGTCGGCCCTGGACCGGGTGTGCAAAGATCGTACGACTTTTGTGGTAGCCCATCGCCTGTCGACTATCGAAACCGCTGATCGCATTGTGGTGATGGATGCAGGCCGCATCGTTGAGCAGGGCACCCACGCCGAGCTGATGGCTGCCGAGGGGCATTATTTCCGTCTGCACAGTGCCAACCTATCGGATTCCATCACACTGTAAATCGAGCGCTAAGCCTATGTCGATATCACCGCCCTGCCCAGATTTCAAACGCGCTCGTGTGTTGGTGGTGGGCGATGTGATGCTCGATCGTTACTGGCAAGGGGATACCCGGAGGGTGTCACCCGAGGCGCCGGTGCCGGTGGTGAGTATCACCTCTACCGAAGATCGCGCCGGTGGTGCTGGCAATGTGGCATTAAACCTCACAGCCCTCGGTGCTCGGGTCTCCTTGGTGGGGGTTATCGGTGCCGATGAAGCCGGGGATCTATTGCGTCAGAGCCTCGAATCCTCGGGTATTCACACAGACTTTCAAGTGGCCGAGGGTAAACCTACCATCACTAAATTGCGAGTAATCAGCCGTCACCAGCAGTTATTGCGGCTGGATATCGAGCAGCCCTATAACCCTGATGATGCCGCCGACATTACCGGTAAAGCCGTTGCTCTAATGTCGGGTATGGATGCCTTGATTCTTTCGGATTACGCCAAGGGCAGTTTGCAGGATTGTCAGCTGTTAATTAAAAGGGCGGGTGAGCTGGGTATCCCGGTGCTGGTCGATCCCAAAGGTCATGATTTTTCTCGCTATCGCGGGGCCACATTGTTAACCCCAAACCGTCAGGAGTTGGAGGCTGTTATTGGCCCGGTGGGTAGTGACCAACAGCTACTGGAAAGGGCCGCGCAGCTGATGCAAGAGCTTCAATTAGGTGCATTACTGATTACTCGTGGCGAACAGGGTATGACCTTGTTGCGCGCCGAATCTCCAGTTTTGCACTTGCCTGCTGCAGCTCGAGATGTTTATGACGTGACCGGTGCTGGCGATACGGTAATTGCCTTAATGGCAGCTTGCCTGGCCGTGGGGGTTGCGCTGCCTGAGGCTACAAACTTTGCCAATCTTGCCGCCGGTTTGGTGGTAGGCAAATTGGGTGCGGCCACGGTAACCCCACAGGAGCTTAACCGCGTACTTGCTACTGGTGTTCAACATTCAAGCGGCGTAGTAAATCGCGAACAATTATCGGCACTGGTAACAGAGGCTCGCGCTCAAGGCGAGCGCATAGTTTTTACCAACGGTTGCTTTGATATTTTGCACGCAGGTCATGTGCGTTATCTCGCCGAAGCCAAGCGCCAGGGTGACCGTTTGATTGTGGCAATCAATAGCGATGATTCAGTTAGCAAACTTAAAGGCCCGACCCGCCCGATAAATCCACTGGCACAACGCATGACGGTGATAGCTGCGCTGGCTGATGTCGACTGGGTGGTAGATTTTGCCGAGGACACGCCAGTGGCACTGCTAGAAGAAATTCGCCCGGCTGTGCTGGTCAAGGGCGGCGACTACACGCTCGACCAGGTGGTAGGGCGGGAATGGGTGGAAAGCTATGGCGGCGAGGTAATAGTCGTGCCTATGGTGGATGGCTGTTCTTCAAGCAATATGATTGAAAAAATTCTGCAAGACCGAAAGTAATACTCCCAGGCTTCTTTGTTTGCACTCAGTGCCAAGCGACAGAGGTTGGCAAATGACCTCCGCAGCTCTTTGTAAGAAATCGGTAGGATAGCTCGTGGCGGTAGTTTCGCTGTGCTAACTTGCTTCTGGCCAATTAGCGCAGCTGTAGGTTGTCCGCGATAATAGTTACAGGAATAATGGTTGGTGAATTCATTTTGGGCAATGTCATTAACTGAAGCCAAAAAATAACTGCTAACACGCTTTTCTGCCAAATCCACGGCCTGCTTCCGGAGTATGACTTGTCGGACACGCTGTCAATACGTCCCTGTAAGCTCGACACCCGTATCCCGCGGGTGACGGTCCGCCAATTCACACCCCAGAATCAGCCCTGCCGGCGAGTTAACGTGAGTGGGTAAAGGCTGCCTAAGTTAATGATGTTCTCATCCGTAAGCATTCAAGTGCTTTGGGTAGATATCACACTCCTACCTCTGGGCTTGGGTGGTTCGCATCAGGTGGGAATTGGCACAGAGTAGGGGTTGAGTAGTGTTTTATGGGGCCGTCTTTTGAACGGCGACCGCCATGGACGGCGGAAGGTAGGGCAACGCAGGAGCAGTTGCCGAGATGCAAAAGCCGAGCTTACAGGGACGTATGTACAGCGTGTTCCATAAAATATTACTCAATTCCTACGGTTGTGATTCAAAGTCTATTGCGTTTACTTCACACAAACTTGACGATTTGAGTATCCGCATCGCGGCTGGCGCCGGCCATTTGCAGGGCGTCGAGATAACTTTGCCAATAGCTCTCTTGGTTACGGGCGAGGTCTTGCAGGTAGTGCCAGGTGTAGAGGCCACTATTGTGGCCATCACTGAAGGTAAGTTTAAGTGCGTAATTACCGGTAACTTCCAGCGCTTCAATAGCCACATTCTTTTTACCAGTTTGTAGCACCGCTTGGTTGGGGCCGTGGCCTTTGACTTCGGCACTGGGTGAATGCACTCGCAAGTATTCCGCATCCAGCCGGTAAGTATCGGCGCCAAATTCCAGCTCCAACAGCCGGCTTTTTTTGTGCAGAACAATTCGGGTGGGTGCATTCATAGTATGTAGCGACTCAAGTCTTCGTTTTTGGCAAGCTCACCTAACTGCTCATCCACATAGGCCCCATCAATAACAATTTCTTCGCTGCTGGTATTACTGCTACCCGCATTAAATGAGACTTCTTCCAGCAGGCGTTCCAGCAGAGTATGCAAACGCCGTGCGCCAATATTTTCGGTGCGCTCGTTAACTTCCCATGCGGTTTCGGCAATCCGCCTTACGCCGTCTTTGGTAAAGCGAATATTAACGTCTTCGGTAGCCAGTAGCGCAAGATGTTGTTCGGTAAGTGAAGCGGCTGGCTCGGTGAGAATACGCTCGAAATCTTCAGGTGTCAGCGCTTGCAGCTCTACGCGAATAGGCAGGCGACCCTGTAGCTCGGGAATCAAATCCGAGGGTTTGCTCACATGAAAAGCGCCGGAGGCAACAAACAGAATATGATCGGTTTTGATCATGCCGTGTTTGGTGGTGACGGTGCACCCTTCGATCAGCGGCAACAGATCGCGCTGCACACCTTCTCGGGAAACATCGGCGCCACCAGTATCGCCGCGCTTGGCCACTTTGTCGATCTCGTCGATGAAGACAATACCGTTT
>DATBNH010000067.1:0-2679 GCA_036554405.1 Cellvibrionaceae bacterium
GCAGGGCCACGCCCCACCAGTCCACGGCTCCGGCACCGGAGCGCACCAGCCGGACCGCGTACGTCACCAGCCACACCGCAACGACGATCAGCGCCGGCACAGCGATAAAAATCACATCGCCACGGGTAAGCTCGGGGGCGATTTCGGCAATCGATAAACACGTCCGATCGGCCACGCCGTGACGCAAGGCCTGCTCACCTGTGGCGCGGCTGCGTACCACAGCAATAACTTCGTCACAAGCGCTGCGCAGCTTAAGCGCTGCAGCAAGGCTGCCGCCAATTAAACCGATACCGACTACAACCAGTTTGCCCACAACTGGGACGTGGAGGTGTTTGTGGGAAGTTTGCGAACTCAAAGCACAGCCTTGGGATAGGAGCCGAGAATTTTCAAATCTGCCGCGCGCTCGGCCACCTCTACCAGCATTTCTTTTACCCGAGCATCATCAATGTGCCCGGTAAAATCTATAAAAAACACATAGGTCCAGGCGCCGCTGCGCGATGGACGTGTTTCTACGCGGGTCAGATCAATATTGTAGCGATGGAAAGGCTCCAGCAGGTTATGCAGTGCGCCTGGCTGATTACGCATAGCCACCAATAGTGAGGTTTTATCAACGCCACTGGCTGGCACTGTCTGGCTGCCAATGATTAAAAAACGGGTGCTATTATCGGGCTGGTCTTCAATTTTCTCGGCAATAATGTTAAGCCCATAAATCTCGGCCGATTGCTCCGGCGCCACAGCAGCCGCATTCCACTCGCCGCGCAAACGCTTAGCCGCCTCTGAATTACTGGATACCGCAACACGCTCGGCCTGCGGGTAGTGGGCATCTAGCCACTTGCGGCACTGAGCCAGAGATTGTCCGTGCGAATATATACGGGTAATGCGATTAACATCGGTCACATCGGAAATCATCAAGTTGTGGTGCACGCGAAGCTCAACTTCACCACAGATTTTTAAATTGGAACTCATAAAATTATCGAGTGTGTGGTTAACCACACCCTCGGTTGAGTTCTCTACCGGTACCACACCATAATTAACTGCTCCGGCTTCTACTTCACGAAACACTTCGTCAATTGCCGAAAATGGCCGTGTTGCCGCTGAGGCACCAAAATGTTTAAGTGCTGCTTGCTGAGTAAAGGTCCCTTCAGGGCCAAGGTAAGCCACTTTAATGGGTTGCTCCAGCGCAAGGCAGGCGGACATAATCTCGCGAAAAAGCCGCGCCATCTCCTCATTACTGAGCGGCCCCTGGTTACGCTCCATAGCTTTACGTAACACTTGCGCTTCGCGCTCGGGACGATAAAACAGTGCCTTGGCCTCAGTATTGGTCGAATGTTTTTTTACCTCGGCAACCTGTTGCGCGCACTGTGCTCTTGCCGAGATCAACCGGCCGATTTCACTGTCCAGCGCATCAATTTGATCGCGCAAGCTTAATAGCTGTTGTTGATCGTGCTCACTCATGCATCAGTGCCCGCATCAGGGTCTATATCAATAATTTCTTCGCCAGAATCTTCAATGCGTGCCGCACCTTTCAAGTGTTCGTTTTCACGTAATTTGATCAGGCGCACACCTTGAGTATTTCGACCGAGTACAGAGACTTCATCGACGCGGGTACGCACCAGCGTGCCCTGATCAGAAATCAGCATAATTTCTTCACCGTCGAGCACTTGCACTGCACGAATCAGTGCGCCATTGCGCTCGCTGCTTTGAATAGCTTTAACGCCTTGCGAACCGCGACCTTTGGCGGGGAACTCAGTCACTTCGGTACGCTTGCCGTAGCCGTTTTCACTCACGGTCAGCACTTTACCGTTTTCAACAGGGACTACCATGCCGATAACACGTTGACCTTCAGGCAAACGAATACCGCGAACCCCGCGTGAGGTTCTGCCCATGGGTCGCACCGCCTGCTCACTAAAGCGCGCCGCCTTGCCCATACTCGAGAACAACATAATATCGCATTGGCCATTGGTGATGGCGGTGTATACCAGATTGTCGCCTTCATCCAGTGCTATAGCGCGCAGGCCTACGCTGCGCGGACGCGAAAACTGCGAGAGAGACGTTTTCTTAACCGTGCCGTTTTCCGTGGCCATAAACACAAAGTGATCTTCATCAAATTCTTTTACCGGCAGAATAGAAGTAATACGCTCGTCTTCGTCCAACGGCAATAAATTAACCACGGGGCGCCCGCGTGACTGACGGCCTGCCAGCGGAATCTGATACACCTTAAGCCAGTAAACCTTACCAGCACTGGTGAAACACAAAACAGTGTCGTGAGTACTGGCAATAAGCAAGTGCTCGACAAAATCTTCGTCTTTGACCGAGGTGGCCGATTTACCCATACCGCCACGGCGCTGGGATTGATAGTCGGTCAGTGCCTGGCTTTTAGCGTAGCCGCCGTGGGAAATAGTCACCACCCGCTGCTCTTCGGTAATTAAATCTTCAACTGTTAAATCTAAAGTAGATTCAACAATTTCCGACCGACGTTCATCGCCGTAGGTGGCAACAATGAGCTCCAGCTCTTCGCGAATTACTTGCATCAAGCGATCAAAATTACCCAAAATTTCCAGGTATTCGGCAATTTGCAGCAGCTTTTCCTGATACTCTCCCAGAAGTTTTTCATGCTCCATGCCGGTCAAGCGGTGCAGGCGTAATTCGAGAATCGCTTGGGCTTGCGCAGGCGATAGA
>DATBNH010000554.1:0-8298 GCA_036554405.1 Cellvibrionaceae bacterium
TTATAGAGGGTATAGTTGGCGCGCGCCGAGGCGCCTTCTTGCCAGTGGGATTGATTATTTTCGGTCTGATCGCTGTAGATCCAGCTTAGCTCACCGGTAAGGGTGAGATTGTTAATACCGGTGTAGTCGGCGCCTAGCATGCTGCGCCATTGATCGGTTGTGTGCGATAAATCTTCGGGGTTGCTGGCAAGTGTCTGGGCATCTTTATGCCAGGCTTGCTCGGTGCGCAGCAGCCAGGTGCCGCGTGTCATTTGTAGGCCAAAGCCCGCTACCTGTTGACGAGCCGGTTGCAGATGAATTTCTGGCGGGGTGTTTTGTTGCAGGGTAATGCTTTGCGGCAAATATTCGTAGCCTGCAATATCGGCCAGCATAAATTGCGCATCAAAACCCTGCCAGCTTTGTCGCCAGCGCAGAGCGATGCCGGGATTGTTATCTTGAGAAAAACTAAATACAGGGTCGGTGGCGGTATTGCCAGTGCGCAAGCTTATATAGGGGTCAAACTCAGAGTAGGCAGCGCTCTGGCGGTCGGGCAGGGTTTCCGCCAGCAGCACCAGGTCCCATTGATTATTCCAGCTGATGCTAATGGCGGGCACCGGCAGGCGTAAATTTTCCAGGTCATCTTGCCCCGGCCAGCGCTGGTCGCGCCGTGCCAGTATATCCGTTACCTTAAGGCTTTCGGCCTCACCCCAGGCCAGTGTTTGGTAACCCCCTTTGATCCACCAGTCGCCCTCTTGCCAACTGATGTAGGTGTCCGACAAGTCAATCCGCCAGCGGCGCTGGTCATAGTCTTGATCTGAAAATTCATAACCATTCCATAAACCGGCTCGCTCCATATCGGGTAGCCAGTCATGGACAAGTGAACCTGCCAGACGTAGCCGCCAATTACCCTGCCGCCAATTTAACTGGTTATAAAACTGGGTTTCGGTACGTGTCAGGTCAGGTTGATCACGGTTTACATTCGCTGCTGGTGTGCGATAACCATAGCCGGTTTTTTGTTGCAGCCAGGCGCGATACGTCCAGGGGCTATCGCTCTGGTGAGAGCTTGTTTCGGCACTGGTTTGTACCGTGCCAAAAAAATCATTGGCCAGTACAGGTGCACACAACAATAGTGGGCTCATGGTAATAAGTATGAACGTCAGGTTTATTGGCAGTTTCATTGTGGTCCTGAAAATTTAGCGATTCGCAGCAGAAAATTTTGAGCGTTTGGCATAAACTCGTCAGGCATGCCGAAGCCTGGAAACTCCACCTCCCGATTGCGAGAGATGGAGTAGTTCTTAAACGGTGTACTTTTACTGTATGCCGCGCTGCATTGCTTGAGTGGTAAATAAATCCTCATCGGTATGCTGGTTATAGATGACCTCGCTGAATTCAAGCACGCTGGCATGCTCGCGCTCACCGTTGCGGGTAGTGATCATTTGCAGGCGCATGGGCGTCCAGATGTCATTGATTTTTTCCAGTTGCTGGGCGCTATAGTATTTAATGCGGCCGCCGCGCTCAACCCATATTTTGGCTTGTACTTGCACAAAATTATCTTTGCGAATCCACAGGTGCGATTTTTCGTAACCGGTCTCGCTAGTAACCTTATCGGCAAACTCAGGCTTGGGGGTAGATTCAATGACCCAGGTGTCGGCACCGTCCACGGTTTCACTGTCATTGATAATACTGTAATCATACCACTCGGTATTGATGCCATTAATATCCGAGTAGGTAAAATCGCTGCCCATAAAGGATCCGGATTTGTCTCCTGCCGCCACTCTTCGTACTTGTTTAAGGGCGGGCAGGTATAGCCAGGAATCGTCGTCGCGATCGTCGCTGTAATCGTAATTCATATAGGTGGTACCCGCCACATCGGTGGGCGAGAGAAAAAAGGAGATAGATTTTTCTACCTCATCTTGATCGAGCGTATACATGCGAATATCGCGCACGCGTTCGCGATCACGCCTGTCGATTAAGATCATCTTGGCATCGGCACGGGAAGAGTCACCGGTGTAGCGGTTGTCCTCTTTCTCCATAATGTCTCGCGCGCTTAGGGTGTCGGCATAAGCGTGAATGCCTGTGAGCAACATAGCGCTTATTAACAGGCTGCGAATTAAATAGGTCATAGTGATTCTGCCTTTGTCGAGAGTGATACGGATGTGGATTCTTTGCGGCCATCTACCAGATAAAGCAGGGCGGGCAGGAAAATCAAATCGCCTACCAACGCCAGCGCCATAATGGTGGCGGCAAACAGGCCAGTGTAAATATAGGGAATAAACGAGCCCAGCAGCATAATGCTAAAACCGCTAACCAACACAATAGAGGTAAAAATAACCGCGCGGCCAGATTCGGTCATAGCACGGGTAATGGCCGTGTGGGTGTCGCTGCCATTTCTTTTGGCGAGCAGGTAGCGGTTCATCACATGGATGGCATCATCTACGGCAATGCCCATGGTCATAGCACCCACAATCATGGTGCCAAGGTTGAGCGGGATGCCCAGTAACACCAACAGTGCCCCGGTGATTAAAATGGGCACCACACTGGGAATCAGTGCAATTAGCCCGTATTTAATCGAGCGGAACAAGACAATAAAGCTAAGGCCGATAATCAGCAGGGCAATACCAAACGAGCGCGACATGCCCTTGTTAACGTACATATCCATAGCGTTGTACATCACCAGCGCGCCGGTCAGCTCTACCGATAGTTGACTATGATTTTGGGCAAGATGAGCATTAATACGATCGAGCAGTGCCTGGGTTTCACTGGCCGCCATATTGGTGATGGGTGCTGAAACGCGCAAATAACGTTCGTAAAAATCCTTAGCGTCGGTCAGATCTTCCTCTGGGCCTGTGTTGTCGTACAGCAGCAAAAATTGCGAGGCCATTTCGCGGCTGTCTGGCAGTTGATACCAGTTCGGGTTGTCATAGTTTAACGCCTGATTAATTTGCTTATGAAAATCCACCAGCGAGTTGATGGCACCGGTTTCAGGCAGTTGTTCCAGCCACTGTTGCAAGCGCTCTACCTCTGCTAAAAATTCAGGCTGGTGAATGCCGCCCTCGCTGCCACTATCAATGATGAAATCAATATTCTGAATGCCGGTGTAGTGTTCATCAAAATATAACAGATCATCGCGCACGGCATTACCTTCTTTAAAGTAGGTAATAAAATTGGTATCAACTTGAAGCCTGGGTAAAAGCACCAGGCTGCTAACCAGTAATACCAACCCCGATACTAAAAGCCCTTTGTGGTGCCGGCGAGTAAAAGCCGGCAGGGCGAGGGTAAAACGCGCAATGGCCCCTGTATCTACTACCTTGTGAGTGCGTGGCGAAAAGGCTGTTACCCAACTGAGCAGCGCAGGCAGTAGTGTCATGGCGACAATAAAAAGCATCATGGCACCAATGGCGCCCAGCCAGGCAAATTGTTTCACCGGTAACAGCTCGGTGGTGCCTAGGGCAAGAAAACCGGCAGCGGTTGTCAGCGCCGTATACAGAGCGGGAATCCATAAGCGCTCGATGGTGGCAATGGCCGCAGCGGGAGGTTCCAACCCTTCGGCACGGGCGTGATAAAACTCCATAAGCACATGCACCGATATGCCCACACCAATAATAATCAGCGCAGGCACCAGTGCCGACTCTACCACCGAGTGTGGCCATCGCATCAACCCCTGAATACCGGTGACCAGAACAATACCGGTGCCGATGACTACCCAGGGCAAAAGCATGCCGCTGAAACTGCGAAAGCTGATAAATAAAATAATGATCATCACCACCGCCATAGTGGGGTTGATCCAGGCCTGATCGCGTTTGGTGAGTACCTCAAATTGCTCAGCTACCACCGGCTCGCCACTTAAGTGCAACGGAAAGCCCCGCTCAACAAAGTTTTGCTGATCGATAAACTCGCGCAGGGCCGCCATGAGTGACATTTTGTATTCATTACTGCCCACTTGATAACGTACTCGCGCGGCGATGCGGGTGTGGCGCAAATCTTCGGTGATCAAGCTGCCCATTGCCAGGGGCTCATCCTGAATAATGTCTCGGGCGCGGGTCAGCTGCTCGCCGCTGTTGATATCGTCGATAAGATCGTCGGTGGCCATCATGCCGTCTTTGGAGTGGGTATGCTGATAGCGGCTGAGGGATCGCACCTGGGTAACTTCCGGGCGGTTTTCTAAAAAACGGGTAATCTCGTCAATTACCTGCAGTGTTTCCGGGTGAAAGACATCTATGTGCTGTACAGGGGCAACAACCCCGACCGACAGGTATTCAATATCCCCGAATAAATCCAGCAATTCATTAAAGGCTACCAGATTAGGATCGCCCTCCACAAAAAAGCGCTCGTTGGCATTGTCATAGTAGAGGTTCTTCATGGGCAAGAACGCCAGTGCCCCCAAAACCAATGCGCTGCACACAACCAGCCAGCGCGCGCCAATAACGCCTCTGGCCCATGCATTAATCATTTTGCCCACGTGATCGTCTCCTTGTGTCGGTGTGATTTATACAATCAGAATGCATAGTTAACACTGTTAAGTTTACGATGTAAAGATTGGTTGAGAAATAAATTTAACCGAGCGGCTCGTGCCGTGGGTTGAGTCACGGTAGACTGCACCCTCACGGCCCAGTATCAGCCTTGCTGTTGCTGTAAGGTCAAGTATGAATGGCACTTACTTAAGCCCCAACTTGTAGTGATGGCGCCGCTTTCGGAAAATTCTTCCGAGGCCGTATGCAGCAGGGACGCTGCATTCGAGCCCCCCAAGGATGGGTTTACGGCGTGTCTCGGAAGAATTTTCCGGAAGTGGTGACCAGATTATAGGCGCTTAGTCGCTTAAGTAAGTATCATTCAGGCCAGGTTTTGGCATTGATAAATTGGCACAGACATTATGCGCGGCAGCACACCAGGCAAGTTTATAACCATAGAGGGCACCGAGGGTGTGGGCAAGAGCACGAATCTGGCGTTTGTAGAGCGCTGGCTGTCCGAGCGCCATATCGAGGTAATTGTCAGCCGCGAACCGGGCGGTACGCCACTGGCTGAACAGGTGCGCGAACTGTTGCTGGCGCCGCGCTCTGAGGCGGTAGATGCCACTGCGGAGCTGTTATTGATTTTTGCCGCCCGCGCTCAACATTTGGCCGAAGTGGTTAAGCCCGCACTGGCGCGCGGCGCCTGGGTGTTGTGCGATCGCTTTACCGATGCCACCTATGCCTATCAAGGTGGCGGTCGCGGCCTGGACACTCAGGTAATTGCCGCGCTAGAGCAATTGGTGCAGGGCAACTTGCGGCCCGATCTCACGCTTATTTTGGATATTGACCCCGAGCTTGGTTTGGCGCGCGCGGCTTCGCGTGGCGAGCTGGACCGCTTTGAGCAGGAAGATATTGCCTTTTTTAACCGGGTGCGCAAAGCCTATCGGTTTCGCGCCGAAAATGATCCGGTGCGTTACGGCATTGTTGATGCAGGCCAAACTCTGGAGCAGGTACAGGCTGACATTGATCGACAATTAATGCGTTTGTTTGCCCTCTGACTCTCTGACTTTAAAAGGGGGCACAGGAGCGAATATGGAGTTTTTCCTGAGTCACCGGATGATTAAATTCAATACTTTGTGCATGCAGCAACAGGCGGTTGTTTAACGCTGTAACCGTTTCCGGCGCATAGAGTTGATCGCCCATAATTGGATGGCCAATAGCCAGCATATGCACCCGCAATTGATGCGAGCGGCCGGTAACCGGCGTTAATTCTACCCGTGTGCATTTTTTCTCCAGGTCACGATTAAGCACACGGTAGTGGGTGAGGGCGGCTTTGCCATCGGTAAAATCTATTTTTTGTCGCGGGCGGCGGGGCCAGTCACAAATCAGTGGCCAAGCGACACTGCCGGTATCGTTGGGTAGTAAACCGGCCACCACAGCAATATAGGTTTTGCTGACCACACGTTGCTCAAATTGCTCACCAATATGCCTGAGTGCGGCATGGCTTTGCGGAATAATCACCAGGCCAGAGGTGGCTTGATCCAGCCGGTGCACCACGCGGCTGTTGGGGTATTCAATCAGCAAACGGTTAATCAGGCAGTCTTGCTTGTCGGGGCCGCGCCCGGGCACGGTTAACAGTCCAGCGGGTTTACCCACCACCAGCAGATCGCGGTCTTGGTGAATAATATCAATAGGGTGGTTGAACTCTGGCACAATCGACTCCGGCAGGGGGGGTGATGATTATCGCAAAAAAACGGCGGTATTGATAAGCTTCCCACCATAAACCCGTAACAGGTACCCCATGAACGATTTTCCCGCACTTCCGTATCCTTGGCAGCAAGCTGTTTGGCAGCGTTTGCTACAGCAACACAGTGACGGGCGTTTGCCCCATGCGCTGATGCTGGCCGGCCCGAGGGGGCTGGGCAAACGCCATTTGGCGCAGGCGCTGGGCCAGTATTTGTTATGCCACGGTCCGGTGGGTGAGGCCGCCTGTGGCAAATGTAAAAGCTGCCAGCTCAACCGCGCGGGTACTCATCCGGATTTTATGCAGGTCTCTCCGGAGGACACCGGCAAGGCGATTCGTGTAGATGATATTCGTGCACTGGCAGAAATTCAGGGAAAAACCGCGCAGATGTCTGGCTATAAGGTGGCTATTGTCTGCCCGGCGGATGCCATGAATAACAATGCCGCCAACGCCCTGTTAAAAACCCTGGAAGAGCCCGCCGCTAAAACCCTGTTGATACTGGTGACTGATGTGCCCGGCTCGGTACTGCCCACGGTGCGCAGCCGTTGCCAATTGCTGACACTCACCTTACCGGCGCGAGAGCAAAGCCTGCGCTGGCTGACGCCCTTGGTGTCGGGTACCGGTATAGAGTCCGATGAGTTGCTGGATATCGCTCGCGGTGCGCCCCTGGCGGCGCGAGATTTGTTAAATGGCGATGCCTTGGAAGAGCGCCATCAGTGGCAGGCGGATATGGCTAAATTGTGCTTGGGCCAGGCCGATGCCTTACAAATAGCTTCTCGCTGGCACACAGGCGATGTAGCCACCCTGTTTGATTGGTTGATCAGCTGGCTGCACTTGGTGGCTTGTTGGCGTGCGGGCGCGGCCTGTGTGTCTATCGATAAGCTCGATCAGCCCTTTCGCGCCCAATTGGCAGTGCTGGATACCGCGCTTTTGCAGCGTTATCTGGAAAAACTGCTCACTGCTAAAAAGCTCAATTTAAGCGGTGCCAACCCCAATAAACAACTGCTGATAGAAGAGTTATTGCTCGATTGGGAAGCTTTGCTGCGCGCCAGCCGGGCGGCGGCAAAGCGGGCGGGCTGATGCAGGGCGCTGGACAGCTCCCGCCAGATGGATTATGTTTGCAGCTATAGTCATAAACGGATGGTCTCTATGCAAGCTCTCGGTGGTGCCCGCAACGGCATACTCTCGTTAACCATTAAAGATAAAGCCGTGCTTTACGCCGCGTACATGCCCTATGTGCTAAACGGCGGTCTGTTTATTCCTACCAATAAAGCCTATAAATTGGGCGATGAAGTGTTTATGCTGCTCAACCTGATGGACGAGCCGGAAAAAATCCCGGTGGCGGGCAAGGTCGTGTGGGTAACACCCAAGGGCGCTCAGGGCAACCGCGCCGCTGGTATCGGCGTGCAGTTTACCGATGAAGACAACACCGCTATTACCAAGATAGAAAACTATCTGGCGGGGTCGCTGGAGTCGGATCGTCCTACCCACACCATGTAAACCCAGCGCTTGACCAGAAGCGCCATCTCTATTACAACCTGCAACCTTAAGAAACCCTCATGCTAGTGGATTCCCATTGTCATCTCGATCGCATTAATCTCGACCGCTATAACGGTGAGTTGGCGGGCGCCATCGCCGCCGCCGGTGAGCGCGGTATCAGCCAGATGCTGTGTATCAGTATCAGCCTGGAGAACGTAGAAAAAGTCATAGCCATCGCCCAAGAGCATCCTGAGGTTTTAGCCTCGGTGGGTGTACACCCGTGCGATGTTAAAGCCGGCACCGCCAGCCGCGAGCAGCTGCTGGAGTGGGCCGCGCGCGAACGAGTGGTGGCCATCGGCGAAACCGGGCTCGATTACCACTACGAAACCGAGAGCAAGGAACTGCAACAAGAGAGCTTTGCCCTGCACCTTGAAGTGGCAGGCGAGGTGGGCCTGCCCGTGGTGGTGCATACCCGCGATGCACGTGAGGATACCCTGGCGCTGATTAAGGCCCACGGCAACCCGGCCAGTGCCGGTGTGCTGCACTGCTTTACAGAGAGCTGGGAAATGGCTCAGGCGGCGCTGGAACTGGGGTATTATGTGTCGCTATCGGGCATTGTTACTTTTAAAAATGCCGAGTCCCTGCGCG
>DATBNH010000001.1:0-1899 GCA_036554405.1 Cellvibrionaceae bacterium
AAAGGCCAGCCCATTCCCGAATCGCTGTTCAGCGGCCCCGCTGCCAGTAACGATCCCGATGTTCTACATCGCCGGGCCCTGTATTTACTCGCAGGCGGCGCTGCCACCTTTGTTGCCATGTTGCTGTTGGTGGGCATTAAAATCGCGGGGATTGCCTTAATTCCCATTGCCGTTGGTGCAGTTAAATACAAGCTTTGGCAGGATGCAGTGGCCAGAAAGCAAGTGCAGCACAGGCAAGATTCCTAAGCTCCAATGCAAATCAGTGATCAGCAACTGATTGAGCGGGTGGTGGCCACGGGCGACCATCATGCTTATGCCCAGTTGGTGCGACGTTACCAGTCGCGCCTGCGTTTGTCGTTGCGCAGCCAATGCGGCGGCGATGAAGCTCTGGCTGACGATATTGCCCAGGATGCTTTTATTAAAGCCTATAAGGCATTGGCCGGGTTCAAGCAGGAAGCTCAATTTTTTACTTGGCTGTACCAAATTGCCCGCAATCAGTTGATGAGCTATTACCGTAAAAAACAACCCTCGCTGCTGGAAGACGAACCGGGGCTCGGTCAGGAAATGGCCACCATGGCTGTAGCCGATGACAATATGGCCGGACGCGATTTAAAACGCGCGCTGGCGCAACTGAGCGATCATCAGCGCGAGGCCATTTATTTAACCTACCAACTGGGCCACAGTAATGAAGAGGTGGCCGATTTGATGCAATTACCATTGGGCACACTCAAGTCGCATTTACTGCGCGGCAAGGCTAAACTTAAAGAATTACTGCACGATTGGCAGGGGGAGAGTTTTAATGAACCCGGATAAATTTGATAATTGGCTGCAACAGGCCATGAATGATGACGAGCAATACCTGATTGATAACGGTTTTACCGAGCGGGTAATGGCGGCCCTGCCAGCCGAGCCCACGGTGTCGGAGCGCAAGGTTACCGCGTTGAGCTGGATGGGCGGTATTGCGGCGGCGGCTGTCGCCGCTGTGCCACTGCCCTGGGCCGAGCTGATCAGCATCGTGCAAAACCTTGACCCTATGCTGTTGTTAACCGTTAGTGCCGTACCTGCATTGCTGATCAGTGTTGCCACACTGTTGTGGGGGGCGATGAACTTTCGCACCCAGATGTAGTAGCCCTTTTCAGCCCCGCCCGTGGGCCTTTCGGCCTACCCACAGGGCGAGTGCCCGCTTGGCATGTGCCATATCGGCATCAATCCTGCTATAACCCTCTGCTCAAACGCAAAATATGTCTGCGGTGCTTGTAAATGCACCGCTTGATGGAATGATTTGCAAAAATTGTGTAAAGGTTTCATTGTTAATTGGTCAATGAAGCGGGTTGAGGAGAAGCACTTGGGTATTGAAATAAAAGTTCTGACGATTAACGTGCACAAAGGATTTACCACGTTCAATCAGCGCTTTATGCTGCACGAGCTGCGAGAGGCTATACGCTTGGTCTCGGCCGATGTGGTTTTTTTGCAAGAAGTGTTGGGCGAGCATCAGCGCTGGTCACGCAAACACACCTCGCGCTGGCCCGAGTCTTCTCAGTATGAATTTCTGGCCGACAGCATTTGGCAAGACTATGCCTACGGGCAAAATGCGGTTTATACCGATGGCCATCACGGCAATGCCCTTTTGAGTAAATATCCTATCACCCAATGGCACAACCACGATATATCATTAAATGGTATTGAGCGGCGGGGCCTGTTGCACTGCCAGCTTGATGTGCCCGGCTTTGAACGGCCGCTGCATACGGTGTGTGTACACCTGAGCTTGCGTGAGCGCCATCGCCAGTTACAATTGCGTAGCTTATGCGATTTGGTTAATGACATTCCCCTTAAAGAGCCCGTGATTGTTGCTGGCGATTTCAACGATTGGCGGCAGTTGTCCCAGGGCATCTTAAAGCG
>DATBNH010000005.1:0-2087 GCA_036554405.1 Cellvibrionaceae bacterium
CGATGGTAAGTTAGCCAACCGGGACTTTGGCGTGAACACACGGCAATCCATAGATTCAGGTCTTCCAGAAACCGATGTTAATAGCGGGTATAGATCAACGGGTGTCAATGTTAACTATCGAAATTACTTGAACGAAAACTGGCAGATCTTCGGTGAAGCTCTTTACGAAATCTATGGGAGTGACGTTTCAGATAGCCCGATATCTCGGAATGATTATGAAGCGGAGATCGGTGTTGGCTTCATTTATGTGTTTTGATGCCCCCCTCTGAAAGCACCGGCAACGGAATCATCGGGGGGCGTATAAATCCACCGGAGTTGCACTCCGACAATACCGTCCACTACCGTGCGTTGAGGTGGCTGAGTAGTAAGTCAGTTAGTCAGCCTTGTGCCACTCAAACTTTTGGAACGGTTTGTCTACAGGCGTATCGGCCAGGTGGTTGGTGTAGTTGCTCATAATTTTCTGAGAAATGCCAAGAATCACCTCAAGAATCTGGCGCTTGGTGAAACCTGCATCCAGAAACGCTGCCACAGCGCTGTCATCTACGTTGCCACGGCCGCGCACGACAGCGAGGGTGAAGTTACGCAGGGTTTCTAGCCGGTCTGTTGGCAGAGGCGTTTGGTTCCGCAGAGCATCAGTGATGGTGTCATCAACGCTCATGCTCTTTGCGATGCCGGTGTGAGCGGGCACGCAGTAATGGCAAGCATGTTCGACGTTGATGGTCTGCCATACCACGGTGGTTTCTTCGTCGTTGAAACTGCTATCCAGAAATAGCTGATGAAGCCGTTGATAGCCTTCAAGGAGTCCTGGTGCTTCAGCCATCACCGCATGAAGGCCCGGAATCATCCCAAAAGCTTTGATGGAGTTGCCGAGTAAATCCTGGCTTTCTGTTGGGGCGCTTTCTTTATTATGAAGAGTAAAGTTAGTCATAAAGTGATTCCTTGCCGTAAAGGTAAAAATGATGCGACTCACCTCGAGCTGACAACGGAATCCGAATTTGAGTGATTGCTCAAAATTAGGCGTTACATATCTCGTAATGGGCTCGACAAGAATGACTGTAACCGAATTTGAGTGATCACTCAAATTTAATTTGAGCAATTATTCAAGTTTCATGTATGTATTACTCGCAACTCTTATCGGCTTTGCGTGGGCATTAGCCCTGTAAGCTCGCCAATACCTCAGCTTTAGAGGCCTTCTCGCGTTTAGCGTAAAGCGATAGCTCATCCGTTACCTGGGCACCCAAAGCCTGTTCAAAGGCATCGCGATTGCCTCTACCGGCATAGCCGTCATTTGACCCACCTCCGAGGTTCGACTGGAAAATACCCGCCGCGCTCACCGGCAAAAAGTCTTCATAGGTCATCGGCTGAGCTTCAACCAGCCCTTGTGCAATCAAGGCTTCCATGTCTTGGTCTTGATCAGCACTATTTTCGGTACTGTTTTTGGTACTACTCCCGGCAGTTTGCCCAGCTTCAGTCAAATAATAGTGAAAGTAGGCCAGTCCCTCACAGCGCATCGCCTGATTGCTGTCGGGAAACGCGGCAAATACCTGGTTCAGAACCGTTTGGTGTGCATCGTTATCCAGTCCTGTCGCTTGCTTGCGACTTTCCTCAAGAAGTTGATCGTAAAGTGCGCGCCCTTTTGAGGTAAGCGCAGCCCCGCGCTGTTCAACTTCACCAAAACGAGCGGTGTGAGTACCTTGCGTATTACCGGCGAAGCAAATCGACTCTTCCAACGCTTTAAAGCTCGTTTGGCGCAGCAAAATAGGGCATGCACGACGTGGTGGCCCTTCGACTACTGCTTTCGAATTCATGCCCACACCAGACATACGGCGTTGAACCTCATCGATATCTAATGTGCGCGGTGTTAGGTGATTGATGTGTGGCCCACGGAAGCAGACTACATCGGCGATCAAACGGTGCTCGTCACATAGCGCATAATAGGTTTCTAAATCGACAGTGGCATCTTGGTGCCAGCGAAATGTTTCCAGGGCTTCCGTCACAAATTGACCAGCTTCCTCGCTGGTTAGCCCGCCCTGGAGTTCATGACACTCGATCAGCTCCCGCACTCTGGGTGTAAAAATATCGCGTGT
>DATBNH010000011.1:0-2569 GCA_036554405.1 Cellvibrionaceae bacterium
CAACGGCAAGATAACCGAGCTGGAAAAACTTTTGTAGTTATTGGGCAATTTTATAGTGGTGTAATAAAAAAAGCCCCTATAGCTGGGGCTTTTTTATTCGTCTTTTGCAAGCGCTTGTCTGATGATGCTTGCTGGCTAATCAGGCCTTCTTGCTTTTTGCCCCTGTAATAGGGGCTTATGCTTTACTTTGCCCGAGCATTACATCGATTTGATAGTGTTGCCCGGCGACTAAATCATCGAGCCGGGTACCATCAATGGTTGTGCCATCAACACTCACCGCGATCCCCTGTTGTTGGCCATCGCGCTTAAAGCGCACATCCAGCACCGCGCCTCTGAAAATGCGTGTTACCCGCGCGCTCGGCCAGTGACTGGGCAGTTGCGGGTTGATAATTAACCCTTTTTCATCACCTTTAAGCCCGAATAAACCGTCTATAAGAGAACGATACACCCAGCCGACAGTGCCGGTATTAAACAATTGGCTGGAGCGTCCGGCGGTGCGCGGAAACTGGTAGTAAGCACCGCGGTAATAATTGGGAATATACACCGGCATTTGCCCGCGCTGTTCGTAATCGGCCATATCTGGCCCCGGGATCATTTGCCGTAGTAATTTAAAGGCACGGTCGGTTTCGCCAATGGTATAGAGGCTGTAAATATAAAAAATAGCGGCATGGTTATACACCGAGCCATTTTCGGCTGAACCTGGGTGCTTTTGTGTCACCCGGCCCACATCCTCGCGCATGGCAGTGTAGGCCGGTGCCAGCATGGTAACGCCGTAGGGTGTTTCCAATTGATCCTCAATGGCTTTAATCATGCGCGCGCGTTGATCTGTACCGCAAGTACTGGCCAGTATGGCCCAGCTTTGCGGATTGAGAAAAATACGGCCTTCTTGATCTTTGTTGATGCCAAAGGTGACGCCGTCATCGGTAATGCCGCGCCCATACCAATCGCCATCCCACAGGTGTTTATTCACACAGTGGTTAATGTCATCGGCACCCTGGCGAAAGCGCTTAGCCTGCTCGCTGTGTCCGCTGCTTTCACACATATCGGCCCATAGTTTGAGTGCGTAAGCGGTGGCCACCGACAACCAGCCCGAAACACCCTTACCTTTGTAACCCACCATATTCATGGGGTCGCACCAGTCACCCTGGGCAATATAGCTCAGGCCGCGCTCATCTCTTGATTCCAGCAGCCAATCCATGGCGCGGCTAATGCGTTCAAGGGTGGTTAGGGTGTTGCCGTCGGCGCCCTGGATTTTTTCCTGGAGGATGGCGCTATCGCCGGTCTCGTCAAGGTAAGCGCGCAAGCAGACCGGCAGCCATACGCAGTGATCGGTATGGGGAATCTGATTGATATATTTAAGCTCGGCATCCTCGTGCAGCAAGATGCCATCGGGCATAGCGCCGCTGGCTTCCTGTTGGCTTAAGGCGTGTAAAAATGCATGGCGGGCAATGGCCGGTTTTATATAGCTCATGCCCATATTATCTTGCAGATAATTGCGTGTTTGCGGATCGGTACTTAAGCGATTGACATCGCCGTGGTAAAAAACCTGCCGGGCCAGCCAGTGGTTAACAAAATTATCAAGACCGGTGTCGGGTGTTTCAATCTTTAAGACACCGGCGCCGCTGTTGATATACTCAGCGTAGGCCTTATGGGTTGTAGCAAAACCCTCGGCCGATAAATAGCGCGCGCGAATGCGGATGATTTCTTTATCATCGAAAGCCGGCCCAAAGGCAAAGCGTAAGGTGTCTGTAGTGTTGGCTTCAAGTACAAGCCGATATTGCAGTGCCGCTACGGGGGTTTCGTAGCGAGCATCATCACAGGGTAGAGTATCCTGTTGTAACGCATCCGGGTTATGCAGGCCGCCTTCACCTTCAAAGGCTTCGCGCTGCACTTGCCAGGAAGTTGGCTCACGCTCATGCAATAGATAGGTTTTATCTTTAAAAAATTGATTTTTAAAATAATCCGGGTATTTTTGGTAAGGCGTCACGCAGCTTGCCACTACCGCACCGAGATCGGAGCGGTACTCTGCCGACTGGTTCATCCAGCTCATATAGCCGGTGGTAAAATAGGGGTAAATACTGAGCCGACGATTTTTGCCGCTGGTATTGCGAACACTGAATTGCCACAGCTCCACCACATCGTCAACCGGCACTGATAGCGTCATCTCAACAGTAATACCCAACGCATTAATCTGCCAGGCAATGTCTGTCTGGCTAACGCTAAAGGTAAAATCATCGGCTTTGGCTCTTACCGGTTCGTAGGGGGCAGAAAAAATCTCGCCGGTGTCTTCGTCTTTAATATAAAAAAAACGGCCCGGATGATGCGCATAATAGGGCTGTTCCGGCTGCATAAAAGTTTTGGCTTCAAGATTGGGTGCGTAGGCATACTTGGCCGGTTCCGGCTGCATAAACTGGGCCACGGCAAAGCCCCGACAATTCATTTGAATCATCATTTTCTGATTCCATAAAAAACCGGCAGCGCGTGGCATCAGGGTGGGGCTTTTAAGGTGGTAGTGGCTGCCGTTTTCAGATGGGAATAGCATGGATGGCTCCTGTAAAAAAGGGCGCCG
>DATBNH010000059.1:0-6547 GCA_036554405.1 Cellvibrionaceae bacterium
CGCTGGGGGGCTGTATTGTTCTTTATTGGCCTGGTAATTATTTATGCAGGCTCACAGTCGTTACCACCCTCACTGGCTCAAGAGCTGGTCACTCTGCTCGGGCTGGCGGTATTGGGTGTCGGCTTTGTGATCGCCATTCTCGCGCAGATTCGTATGCTTATTAGTCGCCTGGTAAGGTTTTGGGATAAGTCCTAGCCTGGCATTTTTTTAAGCGCATAAATATCAAACCGGCTGGATTTTCCCTCCAGCCGGAAGCTCGGCGACCTGCCCGCCAGATCTGGTGCCTTGCGCGGACGCTTAACCACCACCCGATAACGGGCCGTGTGCATTGCCGCATCCAATAGCTCGGCGGCGTCTTCGTCGGCGCCTACCAGCTGATGAAAAGCACGCATCTCCTTTTTAACATCCGCGGTTTTTTGCCGCTCGGGAAACATCGGGTCGAGATAGACCACATCGACGCTGCCCGCCTGGGCCGCCGCCAGATACTGACGTGCATCCGCCTGTGTTAACTGCATGCGCTGCACAATAGCCGTCTGCTCACAGTCACTGGCCTGAGTGTGGGCCCGCGCCAAGCCATCATCCAGCAAAGCAAACACCAGTGGCGAGCGCTCCAGCAGCTGCACCCGGCAGCCAAGGCTCGCCAGGACAAAACCATCGCGGCCAAGGCCCGCAGTCGCATCCAGCACATAAGGTAAACAGCGCCCCTGTACGCCGCAGGCTTTGGCAATCATCTGCCCCTTACCACCGCCAAAACGGCGGCGATGCTCAACCGCACCGGAGAAAAAATCTACCGCTACAGGCCCCGGCACTTTACGTCCGGTTTGCTGCAAGCTGATTTTGTCAGCAATAACGAGGGCATAAGTGGGCTCAGATAAATCGGCGGCCGCCAGATTAAATAACAAAGGCACGCCGAGTGACTGCGCCAATGCGGCAGCCTGCTGGCGCCGGTCATCGCGGTTGCATATCACCAACAGGTCAGCTTCAGGATGAGGCATAGGGCTCCGGTCTAATGGCGGATAACAAAGGTTAGCTAGCAGCCGCCATAATACCGGCTTTTTCAGACTATTGGGGTACCAGGCTGATTTCTACGCGACGGTTCTGCTCGCGGCCCGCGGCGGTGCTATTGGTGGCAACCGGGTAACGCGGGCCGTAGCCGGAGGCCTGTAAACGATCAGCGGCCACTTTTTTCTGCGCCAGATAATCGCGAACACTCATGGCTCGGCGCTCGCTCAGCAATTGGTTGAGTTGATCCGAGCCGGTGGAGTCGGTGTGTCCGGCGATATTCACCAGTGTCTCTTTGTACTCCACTAAAACCAGCGCCACTGAATCGAGCACATCGTGAAACTGTGGGCGAATATTATGCTGGTTGGTATCGAAGGTGATATTGCCCGGCATGATCAACGAGATAGTATTGCCGTCGCGACGCACTTGCACGCCGCTGCCCTGCAACTGCTCGCGCAGTTTCGCCTCTTGCCGGTCCATATAATGGCCTATGCCGCCGCCCACAGCACCGCCGACCACGGCGCCGGTGACTGCACCACGACCACGATCGCTACGGCTGGATGAAGCCACACCCACAGCCGCTCCAGCAACGGCGCCCACCACGGCGCCAGTGGTGGCCTTGCTGGTTTGGCTCTCACCGGTATAAGGATCTTGGGTTGCACAGGCGGTCAGGCCTAGTACTGAGAGTACTGCCGCTATTTTTACTGCTCTAGCCATTACTTGTCTCCTGTCAATAACACGATGGATTCATGTTACCATTACTCAGCTGTAATACCTGTCTACACTTCTCACAATTTTACGCTCACAGGCTTTTGCCAGTAAAGGTCAAACCATGTACCGCCTATACCGCCTTGTTTTACCTGTTACCCTCGCGCTGTTGACCGCTTGCAGCAATTACAATGTGTCGGTAAACGATCGCGTGGTATATACACCCCTGCCACTGTTTTCAGATTACCAATTAAGCGATGACAGTCTGGCGGGGTGTGTGCAACAAACTATTAGTGATGAGAAAATCACCAGCGCTCGCGACCTTACCCGGCTGCGTTGTACCAGCGCTGGTATTAAAGACCTCAGCGGTATTGAGAAATTCGCCGCCCTGGAACAATTGGATTTATCAGACAATGAACTTGGCAATATCGCGCCGCTTGCCAAACTGGGGCGTTTGAACCTGTTACTGTTACGCAACAATCAGTTGGACGATTTATCGCCGCTGTTACCGCTACTTAAATTAACCGATCTCAATATTGAAGAAAATCCGGACATCAACTGTACCGATGTGGCGCAAATTCGCGCTAATATTAAAGACAACAATGGCAGGCTATTAAGTGGTGAGACGTGTGCAAATTAACGGGCGGCAAAGGTCAGCCCGATAACGTTGCGAAACTGCCGCACAACGCGCATGCTCACCGGTTCAACATTGATGGGGCCAACGGCTTTTTTAAACATTACCCGTAGCTCAGTACCCACCGGCGGGCAGGGTTGGTTTTCAATTTCCACCTGAGCCCCACCCTCTGAAATATCGGTGGTAAAGCCCACAATAGTGCCCATGCCCGGGTGCGTCATCTCTACCCGTATTGAGCGGCTGGTGCGTTCATGTCTGCGCCGTTCGATCACATCTTGCTCCGTTAGGATGATTGTGTTTGTCTAATAATAGTCGCTTATACAACAATTAACTGCAATTTTTAGTCAGCCAGTGACAGCCAGTCAAATCCCTGTTCCTGACAGGCGTAAATGACATTGGCAATGGCCCCCGTAACTGGCCCCAGAACTTCCTCGGCCCGCTCTCGGGAATTATTCTGCTGGCTGATATGGGCAATCACCAGATGTCGCAGGCGCAGAGTGTCCAAGCGGCTCAAAAACCCTGCTGCCTGCTGATTGCTTAAATGCCCCCACTGCCCACCTACCCGCGCTTTAAGCGAAGCCGGATAAGGGCCACCGGCCAACATTAAAGGGTCGTGGTTAGCTTCCAGCACCAGCGCATCACAGTTCTGGTAACGCTCCTCCACATAAGGTGAAATGCTGCCAAGGTCGGTCAACACCCCCAAACGTAACTGTTCGGTGGCAAAAATAAACTGCACCGGTTCGCGAGCATCGTGAGGCACGGCCACAGGCTCTACGGTAAGACCATTGAGAGTAAAGCTGGTGCGTGAGTGGATCAGGTGGAGTTCCGGTATACAGCCAAGCTCACGGCTGTGGTAGGTGCCCGGCGTCATATACACGGGTATGTCAAAACGCCGCGCTAGTGCAGGCACCCCTTTGATATGGTCGCCATGCTCGTGGGTGACCAGTATGGCGGTAAGATCGCCCGGAGTTTTATCAAAGCGTGCCAACCGGGCAATGGTTTCCTTCATACTGAAACCACAATCGAGCAACAGCGAACCACCAGACCACTCGATCAAGGTGCTGTTGCCACGACTGCCACTGCCAAGCGATGCCAGGCGCATGCTAGATCAGATTTTTACGCAAAATAGTCAACAACTCACGAGCCTCGCGCGGATCCAGACGCTTGCCGTAAGGATCGCGCAGACGCACGGTATATGCATTTTCCTCACCGGTCACAAAGAGCAGATATCCAGGCGCCTCGGCGAAGTTTTTTTCCGCCTCGCGATTAGACAAAGGTGCACGCACAAAGTCATCCCCTGTGGGAATCTGCGTCAGTAACTGCGCCAGCGTATAGGGGCTTTCGTTAACCAATTTGGGGCTTCGCGAAAACAGTCGACTGATCCAGCCCTTGTCTTCTTCATCTTCTATTGGCCGATAATTCACATAATAAATATCGCGCTCAGCATCGCGTTCAAACAAACCAAAACCCTCCTGCCGCACAGCGTGATTAAGGGTTGCCTGAGCGCGCTCTTGGTTGAGCTTAATCTTAATCACCGGTTCACTGTCTTCAACCGCAAGTGAGGACTTTGGAGAGCCACCGATGGCTTGCGCCAGCATGGAGGTGCCGCCAATGGTTTCATCGGCCGCCAGCGTGGCTGCCAACTCGTCTAGCAACCAGGCCTCACGCTCAGCCGATGTAGACACAGCAGGCCACGCTCGCTCCTGATCGGGATCGATGGTGCCGGGCAAGCTCTGATGCAAAATATGGATTTCGCTGGTATCCGGCTGTACGCCCTGATCAATCTGTACCCGGTAGCGATCCGAGGTGCTTAAATCTGTTTTAAATTGCACCCAGTGAGTGTCTATAAGGCCACGGCTGATATCGGCGCTGGCCACCGGCACACTGTTGGTGTTGAGAAAGTTACGCACACGCGGCCAAAGTTCACCTGGGGCAACATTCATCAGCATCCAGCGCTGATTGCCCAAACGCTGAATTTTTACCCGCTCGGCCAAAGCATTAGTGGCTAGCGGTTGCGGCCTCGGGATGGATAAGGGCTGGTCGGTGGCTATGGCTTCAAAATCACTCTCCACAATGGGCGGTATGATGTATAGCTCACCGAGTTTTTCATCACTCATGCCATCTGGAAGTTTTACCGGGTCGATGGTTTCGGCACGTTGAAAATCGCCATCGCGATTGCGAAAGTAGGCATCATCGCCCCAGAACACGCCACAACCCGCCAAACTGCCAGCCAGCAGCATCGCCATAAATATTCTTTGCGTTTGCTTTTTTATCATCGTCAACGTCTACTCGTTTTAAATCGGATCGGCCACCAGGCCAGCATCATATAGGGCACTTTTCACACGGGCGTGATGCACGGCAGACAGCGGCGTCATGGGCAAACGAATACCGGGGCCTATTTTGCCCATCTGCGCCAGCGCCCATTTCACCGGTATCGGGTTGGCCTCCAAAAACATGGCCTCATGTACTGGCATCAGCTTGTTGTTAATAGCGCGGGCTTGTTCGGCATCACCCTCCAGCGCCAGTTCGCACATGCGCGCCAACTCACCCGGTAGGACATTAGCGGTGACAGATATATCCCCATGGCCGCCCAATAACATTAATTCCACGGCGGTTTCATCATCGCCGGAGATAATCACAAAGCCTTCGGGGGCATTTTCAATCAACTGCCGGGCGCGCACCATATCGCCGGTAGCTTCTTTTATGCCGATAATATTGGGGATTTTCGCCAGCTCCAGTACGGTTTGCGGCAACATATCCACCGCTGTGCGACCGGGTACGTTGTAGAGTAGCTGCGGAATATCCACCGCCTTGGCGATAAATTGGTGGTGCAAAAACAACCCCTCTTGGGTAGGTTTGTTGTAATAAGGCGTCACCAACAGGCAGGCATCGGCGCCGGCCTCTTTGGCGCCAGCGGTCAACTCAACCGCTTCAGAGGTGGAATTAGCACCGGTGCCAGCGATCACAGGAATGCGCCCGGCTACCTGATCGACCACATGGCGAATTACCGCCAAGTGCTCGTCTACATCCAGTGTGGCCGACTCGCCGGTGGTGCCGACAGTGACAATGGCGTGAGTGCCCTCGGCCAGATGCCAGTCGACCAAGCGAGTCAGACTCTGCCAATCCAGACTGTTATCAGAATTCATGGGGGTCACCAGGGCCACCATACTGCCTTGAATCATAGAGTCTCCAAAATAAGGATGGTCACGCAAATAAAGATAAGCGCAGCGGTCAAAAATAACTGGCACATGTTACGCACCGAGGCAGACGGACACAAGCTGATCACGCCCTTTTATAGAGGTGCCTTGAAGTCCAGCATACGCTGCAGGGGGATCATCGCCCTGCGGCCGAGCTCGGCATCCACAAAAATCTCGTTATCCGTGCGCTCAAATACCCGCGCCAATGCCTCCAGCTCGTTCATGGCCATCCACGGGCAATTGGCACAGCTGCGACAAGTGGCACCACTACCTGCGGTGGGGGCAATATGAAAGATCTTGTCAGGACAGCGCTGCTGCATTTTATAAAAAATGCCCTGATCGGTGGCGACAATAAACTCGCGATTGGGCAGGGTTTCGGCTGCCTTGATCAACTGCGAGGTAGAGCCCACCACATCGGCCATATCCACCACTGCCGCAGGCGATTCCGGGTGCACCAGCACCGCGGCATCGGGGTACAGGGTTTTTAAGTCTTCAATGCCGCGGGCTTTAAACTCCTCGTGCACAATGCAGGCACCGTCCCACAACAACATATCGGCGCCGGTTTGCTTTTGTACATAAGCGCCCAAGTGTTTATCGGGCGCCCACAGAATTTTCTTGCCCTGTTGATCCAGGTGCTTGACGACATTCAGAGCGATACTACTGGTTACCACCCAGTCGGCACGGGCTTTTACCGCCGCCGAGGTATTGGCATAGACCACCACAGTGCGCTCCGGGTGCTGATCACAAAATGCCGAGAACTCATCGGCCGGACAGCCAATATCCAGCGAGCAAGTAGCCTCCAGGGTGGGCATTAATACGCGTTTTTCGGGGGTGAGAATCTTCGCCGTCTCGCCCATAAACTTTACACCGGCTACCACCAGGGTGCGGGCGCTGTGCTCTTTACCGAAGCGCGCCATCTCCAGCGAATCGGCCACACAACCACCGGTTTCCTCGGCCAGCGCCTGCACCACCGGATCGGTGTAGTAGTGAGCTACCAGCGCGGCAT
>DATBNH010000063.1:0-1854 GCA_036554405.1 Cellvibrionaceae bacterium
GTAGCCGCGATCAAAACTGCCCATCAAACCCTCTTTACAGTGGGCATAGCCGGTGGCGATCAGAATTTCATTGTCGTAATCAGCCGAGGCAAAAGACTGGGTAACTTTTTCATCCAGCGGCAATGTCTCGGAGGCCTGCCAACCGGAAAGGTCAATAAACCGCGCTTTGATACCGTCGCGCTCCAGTAGATGCGCCATATTCCAGGCGCTGTGCGCCTCACCAATACTGGCCAGCATTTCGCGTACAGTAAACAGGTGTGACTGCAATTCAAAATGGCCGTGCTGACAGAGACGCTGTAAATCCTTAAGGCAGCGCTCGGCATCGTCCAGGCGCTCGGCAATAAACGCATCCGCCCTTCTGCCAAGCTCCGATTTACCAAACATATCCCGATTCATGGCATAGATTTTTTTCTTCAGCTCATCAAATGCAGCCTGCCAATCATCATCGTTATCGGTGCTGGCAAATAAACCGTAAACACCGGGATTGCTGTTGCGCTTATTCTCCAGCAGCAAGTCGGTCATGCCGCCGTAGGCCGAGACCACAAAGATACGGTTATAAATATCAGTGGGAGACTTTTTGCCCTTCAAAATAACATTGTCACGCACCGCCTCGTACTCATTCATGGAGGTGCCACCAATTTTTTCTACTGTATGTGTCATACTGTTAATAACCTTTCGTTGTTTGTTGAGCATTTTTCACTTACCAATGCAACGAAGTCAGTCTTTTATCTCCTCGGCTTCCAGTTCATAGGCCCCTTCTGCATTGTGCACTTCTTTGCCATGCAGCGGCGGATTGAACACACAGGCCATTTTCATTTCTTCTTCGGCGCGCAGAATATGCTTATCATTCAAATTCAGGTTATAAATAGTACCCGGTTCAATGTCATAAACCTTGCCATCATCTACCGTCTCCACAGAGCCTTTACCGCTAATACAATAAACAGACTCAAAATGGTTCTGATAATGCAAATGCAGCTCGGCCCCTTTGTAGATAGTGGTGATATGGAACGAATACCCCATGCCATCACCCTTCAGCAACAGACGGGTGCTATCCCAACCCTCTGATACTATTTTTCTATCGCTTTTTTCAGCGTCTTGCAAACGTCTTACAATCATGTATTTCTCCGGGTATTAAAGGCGCCTTAAGACGCCTTACTTACGCTTTCACTCTTCATCACTTCAGCAACGCTCTGCTCCAGCAGATCCAGGCCTTTATTCAGGGCGTCTTCACTGATGGTCAACGGGCAAAAACATTTCACAATCTGGCTGTGATTACCGGCGGTTTCAATAACCAGGCCATTGGTAAATGCAGCCTCACAGATTTTGCTGGCCAACTCGCCATTGCGGCAGTCAATGCCCTGCATCAAGCCACGGCCTTTAATACGAAACACTGTCTCACCGTGCTTATCGACAATTTTCTTGAAGCGGCGGGTAACAATGTCAGATTTTTTCTGGATGCTTTTGCTAAAGCTGTCATCGGCCCAGAAAGACTGGAGCGCAGCGGTAGCAGTAACAAAAGCATGGTTAGTACCACGGAAAGTACCGTTGTGCTCGCCCGGCTTCCACTGGTCAAAATCGGGCTTGATCAGTACCACAGCCAGCGGCAAACCATAACCACTCAAAGACTTGGACAGAGTGATAATATCGGGCTTAATACCTGACGGCTCAAAGCTGAAGAAAGTGCCGGTGCGGCCACAGCCTGCTTGAATATCATCAAGAATTAACAACATATCATGCTTGCGACACATCTTCTCGATACCGCGCAACCAATTGTTGGTCGCTACATTCAGGCCACCCTCGCCCTGCACAGCCTCAACAATAACGGCGGCGGGCTTGTCGATACCACTTGATGGG
>DATBNH010000070.1:0-2290 GCA_036554405.1 Cellvibrionaceae bacterium
CTATACCACTTTCGGCGCTAATACCTGCGCCGGATAACACCACTATGTGTTGCTTCATAGCGCGGAAGAAGGTTGTTTACAGGCAGCGATACACATCAAAACTCTGACGGCCGTCTTTAACCTGTGACACCGGCACAATAAAGTTGCCGCCATCGGCAGCGGCTTCGTTGCGCGCCAGGTTTCTTAACTCGCGCGCGACTTTTTTATCGCTGCGGGAGAGACTGCCCACCAGATGATCACGCACCGATACATGCAGGGTTTGCAATTTCGAGCAGTCACGCGTGGGCGCGCGGTCACTTATCGCCACTTTTTCGCCACTGGCGGTGACTTTTACCCAACTGCAGCCGCTAACGAAAACAGCCAGCATTATTGCAATAACAGACAAAAGCTTCATACATTGCCCTCAAATTAAACGCAGAATAGTCGATCAGGTTTTTGGTAAGGTGACACCGCGCTGCCCCTGGTATTTGCCGCCGCGATCTTTATAGCTGACCTCGCAAATCTCGTCGGATTCAAAAAACAGCATTTGCGCCACACCCTCATTGGCGTAAATTTTGGCAGGCAGTGGCGTGGTGTTGGAAAACTCCAGCGTAACATGCCCCTCCCACTCCGGCTCCAGCGGCGTAACGTTAACAATAATACCGCAGCGTGCGTAGGTAGATTTGCCCAAACACACGGTCAGCACCGAGCGAGGAATACGGAAGTACTCCACCGTACGCGCCAGGGCAAAGGAGTTGGGGGGGATAATACAGACGTCACTTTTGACATCCACAAAACTGTTTTCATCAAAATTCTTGGGGTCTACCACCGAGGAGAACACATTGGTAAAAATCTTGAATTCATCGGCGCAGCGCACATCGTAGCCGTAGCTGGAGGTACCATAGGAGACAATGCGCTGCTGGTTTTCGTCAAAGCGCACCTGGCCCGGCTCAAAGGGCTCAATCATGCCCTGCTCTACGGCCATACGGCGCATCCACTTGTCGGATTTGATACTCATGAGGTCTCCTGAATGGTCCTGGCAATGGGGCCGCATCATAGCGAGTTTTCGATAAAAATCCTACTTGAGCGAGGCATCCAGTAATCGGCGGCCGTGGATGACCGTTAAAATTTCCACCACACCATCGCCAACCTCGTATATCACTCGGTAGCTGTACACAAAGCATTCACGCACTTGGGGTTTATCAATTTCGGGGACAATGCGCCCGCGCAGGGGGTCAGAATGAAGTGAGTTGCCCATGGTGAATAGGCGATCAGCCAGCTGCGGGGAACCTCTGAATAATTCCAGGTAGTGTCTGCGAGAGTCCAAAACGTTCAGTCCGCAAGACGCTTTTCGCAGGGAATGCTGGTTGCCCTTGTCAAGAAAAGCAACGCAGCGGATGGACGTTTTGGCCGCGCCCTTCGGGGCCCTCAGCGCCTTCCGGTCTCTGCGTTAATGTTTTTGGACAGCCCGCCAGTACGCCTGTAAAACATTGCCTTGACCTCGAAAAGCGCTGATGGCCAGTCGCTGCTTGGAATTATTCAGAGGCTCCCATCATAGTGTATAGAGTCTCGTGCAATCCACTGGGCTATTGACTCAATATCACCGATGGCTCTTCAGACCAGATTAGCAGGCTGTTGAAAAACTATCTCGGCTCGGGCTTCCTGCTTCGCCCTACCTCCTGCGTCCATGCAGTCGTGCGTGGCCGCTGCTTCGTTAAAATCGTGCTCAAAAGACCCAAAGCGCTTCGCGGGGCCAGTTTTGCTCACAAACTGCAGGAGCAGTTTGCATAGCGAAGCTACCGAAGGTGTCCCCACAGGGATGTGGGGCATGATTTATAACCCATAAACTCCGCTTATGAACGCGGCAAGCCGCTCGCACCTGCGGTGCGTGGTCTCCGTTGCACTCCGGCTCGCACGATTTTGCCTCGCATCGACTGCCTCGAAAACATTTTTCAATAGCCTGCTAGGTCATAAACCATTGGCTAATGCGATCCTTCGCCTCGTCGCTGGACAGAGTGCGGCCATTGGCAATATCTTCCCGGCCACGACGCACCCTATCCAGCACATACAAGTGATACTGAATATCATCGATGGTGCTGTCTTCAGGCATGTTTTAACATTAACTCGACATCATGTTTGGCAGTATGCATACGGGCCTCCTCGCCAAAACAATACGCCTAATCATCCACCACCTCAATCTCGGGCCCTTTACTTGCAGCGGCGCGCTGCCAGAGGGTGGCGCCCACTTGTCGGGCAATGGCGCGGTAGTGCTCGGCAATAACAGAGCCGGGCGCTGCCACCACTGTGGGCT
>DATBNH010000097.1:0-6966 GCA_036554405.1 Cellvibrionaceae bacterium
TCCATATTGGTGCCGGACATACGCGAGGGCTTGCCATTTTGATCAAAACTAGCCCGGCCGCGCGCACGAATCCAGCGAATGTCGCCCTGCTTGCCGTAAACCCGGTATTCAATATCAAAGGGGCCGGCACCTGCCAAGTGGTTTTTCAGTGTGGTATCAAATAAAGTCAGGTCTTGTTCATGAATATGATGGCGCCACTCGCGCAGACGATCCTGCCCTTCATTGAGCCGGTCGTCGGCATCAATATAACCCAGATGCTCCCAGCAGCGATTGGAGAAATGAAAGCCGCCCCGCTCGGCATACCACTCCCAAATTCCATCATTAGACGCTTGAATAATACGCGCCTGGCGCGCCTCGCTTTCACGGAGCGCTGCCTCAACATTTTTAAGTGCGGTAATATCAAAATTAACGCCGGATATATACAGCGCCCGGCCGCGATTATCGCGAATAGAATCGGCCCGTACCTGGGTCCAGATATATTCCCCAGCCTTGGTTAAAATACGGTAGGAGGTATTAAGATGTTCAGCCGACCTAAGGTGATGGCGAACAGACTCAAACATTAGCTCCCGATCATCGGGGTGAATAAACTTAGGCAATAGCGCGGCATCGGTAAACTGCTCGCGATCAGCATCGTTGTAGCCCAGCTGCTCCCAGAAACCACCCGACCAGTCAATAAAGCCGGTGGACAGATCCCACTCCCAAAAACCGTAGCCACTGCCGTTAAAAATGCGCCGGTAGCGCTCGGCCAGATCGCGCAACTCGACCATATTGAGCTGATCTATACTGACGGCATTACTGATTGATGTGTGCTTATGCATTGCAACAAAATCCACACTAGGCTGAATAGTGCCACCTTAGACCAGATTACAGATAAAGACCAGCCCCACAGAAAAACACCCGAGGCATTACTACCTCGGGTGTTTCTCTAAGACAACAGCGCTGATAGCCTCAGGGCATTTGATCAATTTCAGACTCTTCACGCTCTGGCGGCATCAGGTCTTCACGGGTCAAGTTTAACATCACCAGCAAATTGGAGGCTGTATAAATAGAAGAATAAGTACCCACCACCACGCCGATAATCAGCGCCACGGCAAAACCTTTTATTAACTCACCACCGAACACAAACAACATAACCAACACCAACAAGGTGGTTAACGAGGTAATCAAAGTACGCTCATACATTTGACTCAACGAGACATTAATGGTCTCAACGGTATCGGCCTTGCGCAGCTTAGGAAAATTCTCACGAATGCGATCATAAACCACAATGGTGTCGTTAATAGAGTAACCAATTACCGCCAGAATGGCCGCCAGTACAGTCAGATCAAAATCCAGCTGTAGTAGCGAGAATAATCCCAGCACGATAATCACATCATGAATCAACGCCGCTACCGCGCCGATGGAAAACTTATACTGAAAGCGCACCGCCACATAGGCCATAACCATAAACAGCGCCACTAACAAACCAATACCGCCATCATCACGCAGCTCTTCGCCAATTTGTGGGCCGACGAACTCACTGCGCTGAAGCTCTATTTCACTGCCCGTCGCGGCAGCCAGCTGATCCAGCAAGTATTGGGTGTAAGCGTTATCCAGGGAGTTTTCAAGCAAAACCAGAATTTGGTTATCACCAGTTTGATAATCTACCTGACCATAGTAGGCGGCATCGAAAACGCCGGATGCTCGCAATTGATCGACATCAACACCGGTAACAATCACCTGTTGTGAATAGTCACCGGCTTGTTGCGGAGCACGTTCTATAGAAACAATCCGGGCATTTTCGCCACCACTGCTTAGCACTTTATTGATTAAGGCGCTGGCACCATCTTGCATGGCACCTTGAATACGTATTAACACTTCAGTGTTGCTACCAAAATAAACTGCCACCGGATTCTCCAGGCCTTGCTCGGCCAAGACTTCGCGAATTACAGGTAAATCTGCTGGCTTATCGAAACTCACCTCTACTTGGGCGCCACCGGTAAAATCCAGCCCCAGCTTTAAACCGTTAACAGCCAAAGATCCTATGGATACTATAATCAGCAGTATCGAGAGAATTGCCGCAGGCTTGCGCAACGCCATAAAATTGATCATTTTTTCAGTGCTCATGGCAATACTCTCTTATATCCACAATTTTTTAAGGTTTTTCCGGCCACCATATACCAGATTAGCTAGGGCGCGAGTCCCCACCAAAGAGGTAAACATGGAAGTGATAATACCGATCGACAAGGTAACGGCAAAACCTTTAACCGGTCCTGAGCCAATGGCATAGAGAATGACCGCTACAATTAATGTGGTCAGGTTAGCATCCAGAATACTGACAAAAGCGCGACCATAACCTGACGATATGGCAGCCTGGGGCGAGGCCCCGTACTTTATCTCCTCCCGTATTCGCGAGAAAATCAACACATTGGCATCTACGGCCATACCCACGGTGAGCACAATACCGGCAATACCGGGCAATGTCAGAGTGGCGCCGATAATTGACATAACCGCTACCAGCAGCAGCATATTCACTACCAGTGCCATACAGGCAAAAATGCCAAACATACGGTAGTAAAACAGCATAAACAGCAGTACCAGCGTCATACCCCACTGCATAGACTTAATGCCTAATGCAATATTTTCAGCACCCAGTGATGGACCGATAGTGCGCTCTTCAACAAAGTACATAGGTGCAGCAAGCGCACCGGCGCGCAGCATCAATGCCAACTCGGAAGCGGCGCCGGGAGACTCCAGGCCGGTAATTCGAAACTGCACGCCGAGCGCGCCTTGAATAGTGGCAAGGCTAATTACCTCGCTCTCCACGTACTGCTCTGTCACCAGAGCCTCTTCGCCTTGATCGTTAACCCCTGGCACACTGCGAGTTTTAAATTCAATAAACAACACCGCCATACGCCGACCGACATTGTTGCGGGTGGCATGATTCATTTTCGTACCACCAAAACTGTCGAGGGTAATATTCACCTGGGGCATACTGGTTTCAGGGTCGAGGCTGGTGGTGGCATTGGCGACGTGATCGCCGGTTAGAATCACTGAACGCTCCAACGAGGCGGTACTGCCGCTATAGGCAAATTCTTCACGCGCAGCCACCAAGGTGTCGCGATCGGCCTCCAGACGAAACTCCAGATTGGCGGTTTTACCGATAACCCGTTTGGCCTCGGCGGTATCTTGTACCCCTGGCAACTGCACAATAATACGGTTGCGGCCCTGGCTTTGCACCACCGGCTCCGACACGCCCAACTCATTGACACGCTTTCTAAGCGTGGTCAGGTTCTGCGCCAATGCATACTGTTCTATCTCGCGAATGGCCACATCGCTGAGCACAGCCACAAAACCCGGGGTGGCATTGCTGTCTATGTCGGTAAACAACATTTGATTGTATTCGCGGCGCAGTAAACTGACGGCGCGGTCACGCTCATCGGCATCGCGGAAGCTGGCTTCAATATTAACGCCCTCAACATCCACAGAAGTATAGCGAATGCGCTCATCACGCAACTGGCTTTTCATTTCATCGGCCGAGGTTTCCTGGCGCTTGCTGATAGCCGAATCGGTATCCACTTCCAGCAAAAAATGCACGCCACCACGTAAATCCAGGCCCAGTTTCATCGGTGCGCCACCCAGCGCCGCCAGCCAATCGGGCGTGGTCGGGGCCTGATTCAACGCCACGATATAACCATTGCCAAGGGCCAGCTGCACCAAGCGCTTGGCCTCAAGTTGAGCATCGCCATCGGCAAAACGCAGCTCGGCAGAGGTGCCGGTTTCGGTGGCTGCAAAGTAATCGATACCGGCCTCCTGCAACGCCTGCTCGGCAATAGTGAGCACCTCTTGATCGACTACGCTGCCGCTGGTATCGCCAGAAATCTGAATGGCGTTATCGGGTGGGTAGAGGTTAGGGACGGAATAAATAAACCCCATTACAACAACCAGAATAATTAACAGGTATTTCCAAAGCGGATAGCGGTTCAACATACAAACGTCCGTAACAGGGTACCAAAACTAGCCGTTTTAGTAGCATTTATAAGGCAGGAGCGCGCAAAAGCGGCACAACGCAGGCCTTTTGTGGTTTTATCCGGCAGATATGGGCCTTAAACTGACAAACTCAAGCCCACTGTCCACCCCATTGAATTTGAGGGCCGATTATACCGAAATCCTCGGCCACAACAATGACAGGTCAACTCGCAGTGGGCCCCGGCGGTACCGGTTTGCCCTGCTGCGCGTAAAAAGCCTCGACAAAGCTGGATAATTCACCGCGCTCTATGGCGCCGCGCAGGCCACTCATCAGGTTTTGATAAAAGCGCAGGTTGTGAATGGTATTGAGCTGGGCGCCCAAAATCTCGCCGCATTTATCCAAATGGTGCAAATAGCTGCGGCTGAAGTTCTGACAGGTATAACAGTCGCATGTGGCATCCAGTGGTCCGGTATCATCCCGGTGGCGGGCGTTGCGAATTTTGATAACACCTTCGGCAGTAAACAAATGGCCGTTGCGGGCATTGCGTGTGGGCATGACGCAGTCGAACATATCCACCCCCCGACGGACCGCCTCGACAATGTCCTCGGGCTTACCCACTCCCATTAAATAGCGTGGTTTGTCTTCCGGCATGCTGGGCGCCAGGGATTCCAGCACGCGAATCATGTCCTCTTTAGGCTCACCTACTGACAAGCCACCAATGGCATAGCCATCAAAGCCAATCGCCGCTAACCCGTCCATGGATTCACGACGCAGCGACTCGTACATGCCGCCCTGCACTATGCCAAATAGTGCCGAAGGGTTATCGCCGTGAGCAGTTTTAGAGCGCTCGGCCCAGCGCAACGACAGCTCCATTGAGCTTCTCGCTTCGGTTTCAGTGGCCGGGTAAGGCGTACACTCATCGAAAATCATGACAATATCCGAGCCCAAATCCGCCTGTACCTGCATGGCAATTTCAGGATTGAGAAACACCTTACTGCCATCAATGGGAGATCGAAAAGCAACCCCCTCCTCGGTGATTTTGCGCAATTTGCCAAGGCTGAACACCTGAAAACCACCCGAATCGGTAAGAATCGGACCGGGCCAGTGCATAAAATCGTGCAGATCGCCGTGGGCCTTAATCACCTCGGTGCCCGGGCGCAGCATTAAATGAAAGGTGTTGCCCAAAATAATCTCGGCGCCAATTTCGCTGATATCGCGCGGGGTCATACCCTTGACCGTGCCATAAGTGCCCACCGGCATAAAAGCAGGCGTTTGCACACTGCCGCGACTAAAAGTCAGGGTGCCACGACGGGCACGACCATCACTGGCAGCGACTTTGAAGCTCATATCACACTGGCGGGCCATGACTGTCAGCTCTCGGATAGTTTTGGGGCAGAGGTCACCGGCTCACGGACAGCCTCAGGATTTTTGGTAATAAACATGGCATCGCCATAACTGAAAAAGCGATACTGCTCGGCCACCGCTTCGGCATAGGCATGCATGGTGTGGCGGTAACCGGCAAAGGCCGACACCAGCATTAATAATGTCGACTCCGGCAAATGGAAATTGGTAATCAGCGCATCCACCACCGCAAACTCAAAGCCCGGGTAAATAAAAATATCTGTCTCGCCCCGGTAAGCGACTGGCGTACCGCCACCGGCTCGGGCGGCGCTTTCGAGGCAGCGCACGCTGGTGGTACCCACGGCAATAACACGGCCACCGGCTTTGCGGGTGGCGGCAATCTGGTCGCACACCGATGCCTCCACCACAAACACCTCGCTGTGCATCTGGTGCTGGTAAATATCGTCTACCCGCACCGGCTGAAACGTACCCGCCCCCACATGTAAGGTAACAAAAGCGGTATTGACGCCCAGCGCCCGAATCTCATCGAGCAGCGCCTCGTCAAAGTGCAGGCCCGCAGTCGGTGCCGCCACGGCACCCTCGTGACGCGCATACACGGTTTGATAGCGGTTTTGATCCTCCAAGGTATCCTGCCGGTCTATATAAGGTGGCAGCGGCATATGGCCGAGGCGAGACAAGATACTCAACACTGGTTCACTCGAGCCAAAGTCCAGCTCGAACAGGGCATCTGCCCTGCCCTTAACCATTACTCGCTTACAGTCTTCAAGCACAATCTCGGTGCCCACCCGTGGCGATTTACTGGCGCGCACATGGGCAAGCGCGGTGTGCTCGTCCAGCACCCGCTCTATCAGAATCTCCAACTTGCCGCCGCTGGCCTTAGTGCCAAACAGCCTCGCGGGAATCACACGGGTATCGTTAAAAACCATTAAATCGCCGGGGCGCAATAATTCCAGAAGATCGGGAAACTGCCGGTGATGCAAGGCACCACTGGGGCCATCCAGACACAATAAACGGCTGCCGCGGCGCTGCTCGGTGGGCAGGCGGGCTATCAGTGTATCGGGCAGGGAGTAAGAAAAATCCTGACGCTGCATGTCGGTACTGTTATGCGGTTAGAAACAAGGGCGGCAAGGGTAGCGGAAAAAGGCCCGAGAAGCCAGAAAAGCAGCGTTAAGTAGCCACTTCAAAAAAATTCCGACACTTGCAGTTGACGGCGCCAAACTCACTGTTATAATCACGCCCTCTTCGACGGGCCACCGTCTTGGAGATGGGGCCGGTAGCGACCACAGAGGCCAGTGCGAAGCGCTGGTAGGACTACCCGAGAGCCCCGATATTTAGATGTAATTTTGTTGTGCCAGAGTGGTGAAATTGGTAGACGACGTGCAGGATGCACTAGTGTCGCGTGAGGCAGGATGCCGGTAGCGACCACAGGGGCCAGTGCGAAGCGCTGGTAGAACTACCCGAAAGCCCGTATGTTTAGATGTAATTTTGTAGTGCCAGAGTGGTGAAATTGGTAGACACAGGGGATTCAAAATCCCCCGCCCTTAAAAGCGTGCCGGTTCGAGTCCGGCCTCTGGTACCATTACTTGTTATAAATCAATAGATTACCCGCCCTTCCTCAAGCCATTTATTAAGCACAACCCCAAATCAAACACCCT
>DATBNH010000100.1:0-3498 GCA_036554405.1 Cellvibrionaceae bacterium
TTGACCAAAATTACCCGCAAGTCACGGGCCATGGCCAGCGCCATCTTCTGAAAGTTTTCAGCCTGCTTTTCGGCGTGAGATTCAAACTCAATCTGGGTGAGCTTACTGACGCCATCAACCAGCTCGGCCACCGTATCGCCAAACTGGCGGGCAATGGCTTTTTTGGCAATACCGGTGTCTTCAATCACATCGTGCAGCATGGCCGCCATTAAACTCGGCGGGTCCATATGCATGCTGGTGAGAATATCGGCCACCGCCAACGGGTGGCTGATATAGGCCTCGCCAGAGCGGCGTTTTTGGCCGTCATGGGCCTGCTCGGCGTAGTAATAGGCGCGTTTGATCTGGTCGACCTGGGAGGGCTCCAAATAAGACGAAAGCCGATGGCCTAAAGTCTCAATGGTGAGCAATGTAATCCTCCCGGGTGATTGGTGGAACCGTTACAGGTCTATATCAAAGCCTGAATCCATATGACGCGAAGGCGCCGGTGCTGGCTCGTCGCGCTCCAGCAAAATGCTGGCATCAATAAAACCCTCTTCGATTTCGCGCAGAGCGATAACCGTGGGCTTGTCGTTTTCTGGTGACACGTGGGGGTCTTTGCCGCCGATCGCCAGCTGACGGGCGCGCTTGCTGCCAACCATCACCAGTTCAAAGCGGTTGTCTACGTGATCCAAACAATCTTCTACCGTAATGCGTGCCATAATTTTTCCGTATTTCGAGTGTAAGCCAATAAATGTGCCGATATCTGCCCGACATTATGCGCCAGTTAGGCGCCTGAGGCTAGAGGCTAGCGGGCGGGGGCAGTATTGTACACAAATTGCCCAGCGTTAAAAGGCTTTGTGCAAAAAACCTCTCGCCTCAGGACAAAAGCTCCGTTAAAAGCCCAGCGTAGCGATCGGTTTGTACCTCGCGGCGCAAATGCTGGCTGGTAATCAGCGCCTGAAACTGCGCCAGTGCCACGGTAAAATCGTCATTAATCAGCAAATAGTCGGCCTCGGCATAGTGAGAGATCTCGTTAATCGCCTCGCTCATGCGCGCCTCAATAACTGCCGTATCATCCTGCCCGCGCCCGGTCAGGCGCTGGCGCAAGCTCGCCAGAGACGGTGGCAGAATAAACAGGCTTACCGTGTCTGGCATCAGGTGGCGCACTTGGGCGGCGCCCTGCCAGTCAATCTCCAGAATCACATCCATTCCCGTGGCCAGGGTCTGTTCTACCCACTTTTGCGAGGTGCCGTAATAATTGCCAAATACCTGGGCGTGCTCCAGAAAGGCCGCCTCATCAAGCATATGAGTAAATTCATCGCGGCTGACAAAATGATAGTTAACGCCGTTTTCCTCGCCGGGGCGCATGGCGCGCGTGGTATGGGAGATAGACACACACACCTCGGGGTTGGACTTGACCAGGGCATTAACCAGGCTGGTTTTACCCGCACCAGAGGGGGCCGATACCGTATACAAAATGCCTTTGCTCATAGGGTGCTCACAATCGGTGGGTTCCAGGCTCACAAAAACGTTATTATGGCACAGGCTCGCCACCTGTGTGGCAGCCGACACCAACAAATCCACAGACAACTGGAGATAGCGTGAGTGACCTTATAGATGTAGCCATGGCGGCCAAACGCCTGGGTGTAAGCCGTGAGTTTGTCAACACCATGATCGACAAAGGGCGGCTGACGCTGCTACCCGATAAGCGCCTGAGCTTAACCGAGGTTGATAAACTGGCGGTATTGGTGGCCAAGTTGCGCGAGCAGGGCATAGCCACCATGGTCAGCGCCGCCGGGGATGAACTTGATGAACCTGAATAGCAAAAGCCGGTTTCACCCTTACCCGATGACAATGATGAAGGCAGCTTGGGTGTAGTGTCCCCTGAGCCTAATCGGGAGCAGAATTAGAGCCAGTGAAGGCACCGCCGGATGGGTTGACCGCGCTTTTACTCAGGTCGCCGAAGCGGTGCCTCAATGCCATTAGCATATACAAGCTTTACACTAGAGAAACATAGTTATGGCAAACGCTGCCAAATTTCTCTCTCTACCAGCTCATCTTGTTCGTAGCGGAGCTTTTCCCAGATATCGCCATCCACAGTAAAGCGGAACTGATAAGTCTCACCGATCATCGGCGGATAAGAGGCGTAAATCGGTATCTCGGCATAACTATCACCTCCAATAATAATTTTTCCTGCAGCAGCGGCATAAAATCCTTCACTGTTGTGGCTGGAAAAACTGAAGTGATTGCCGGCAATCACTTTTATGCCCTGCATCTTCGCCTCAGCATAATCGGTTGTCACGCCATCGGTTATTATCTTTCCCGACACTAATTGCCAGCTCCCCTCCAACGGATGGGCCTGCAGGCTCAGAGCAATAAGCAAACCAATAGCAACCCCTGATAGACTGCGAAATATACGTAACATTTAATGGCCTCTTTGTTGTTTGACCCAATCTCTGCCTGGGTTATCAGTTAAAAATGATTCAATCATGCCACGCTGTTGCATGGTGACAAATACGCGTTTGCCATCAATTCCGCCAAAGGTGAGGTTAGTGGGAAACTGCCCGGCAAGAGGCACTTCGCGCAAAAGCTCACCAGCCGGAGAAAAAATGGCTATGGTGCCGGCACCATAGCGGGCCACATAGAGATTGCCTTTAGCATCCACACTCATGCCATCCATACCGTGCTCGGTAAAGGCATAAAAGAGTTGCTTGTTGTGCAAACTGCCATCATCAGCAACACGGTATTGCCAGATACGCCTCTGGACGCTTTCGTTAACATAGAGCGTGCGCCCATCGGGGCTGAGTTCTATGCCATTGGTGGTGCCCATATTGTCTTCGAGCAAAGTGGTGGTGCCATCCGGGTCGATTCGCCATAACTGGCCGCTGCTATCGGCCCAGTTGGGGTCGCTGGCGTAAATTGTACCGTTATCGGCCACAACAATATCATTGGGTTGATGCATTTGGCTGTTGTGCGCCAACACTTGCCATTGTTTGTTTTTAGTTAATAAAAGAATATTATGGCCTGTGTAATCGGCCACTAGCATATCGCCACTGTTATTAAAGCGAATGGCATTGCCAATACTGCCCTCGGGTAGCTCGGCGTAAACTTCTACGTTGTTTTTTCCTGTCACTTTGCCAATGGTTCCCTGGCGCTGCGCATTCACCGCATACAAATTGCCCGCCCTATCCACTGCCGGGCCTTCAATACCATCGGTAAAACTCTGCTCCGCAGTCCAATCTTCACTCAGATAATTGCGTTCAGCATCGAGCAACTCACCCAAGGGATAAGCCAAGGCCACCACCATTTCGTTATGGATACCCTGCGCTTTGCGAAGCTGCTTACGCAACTTAATTTTCTGATCGCGCGATAACTTCTCGCCTTTGTGTATAGCGGCTATTAACTCTAAACCAATCGTGGCTGTGGTATTAACCTCTCTGGCCACAAGACTAATATCGCTATCTTTATGTTTTATAAATTCTTCAGAGGCGTTTTTCCAGCCACGCAAATACCGCTGTA
>DATBNH010000093.1:0-7300 GCA_036554405.1 Cellvibrionaceae bacterium
ATCAACAATTACAGAGCCAAAGCCCCCACAAAATCATGCGCTACGCGCTGGAGACTTTCGATAATATCGCCATTTCCTTCAGTGGCGCCGAGGATGTGGCACTGATTGATATGGCCAACCGCATTCGTCCGGATATACAGGTATTCAGCCTCGATACCGGCCGTCTGCATGCCGAGACCTACCAGTTCATCGAGACGGTGCGCAAACACTATGGCATCAAAATTGATATTCTCTCGCCAGACAGCGAGCAGGTGCGAGCACTGGTGACTGCCAAAGGGCTGTTCAGCTTTTATGAAGACGACCACAAGGAATGCTGCGGTATTCGTAAAATAGCGCCGCTGCGCAAAAAGCTGCTTACGGTAGACGCCTGGATTACCGGCCAGCGCAAGGATCAGAGCCCCAGCACTCGTACCGGTATTCCGGTGATTCAAGACGACAAGAATTTTGCCCGCGAAGGCGCCAACCTCACCAAGTTTAACCCGCTAGCTAACTGGAGCTCACAAGAGGTGTGGGATTATATTCGCGCCTACGAGGTGCCTTTTAACCCCCTGCATCAGCGCGGGTTTATTTCCATCGGCTGCGAGCCCTGCACTCGCCCGGTCGGCCCCGGCCAGCACGAGCGCGAGGGGCGCTGGTGGTGGGAAGAAGCCACCAAGAAAGAATGCGGCTTACACGCGAGTAATATCGGGTAACTACTATTATGCATATTACGCTGGTTAAAAAAGTGCTTAAAAGTGGCGAACCTTGCCGCAAATGTGCCGATGTGTTGGAAAAGCTCACCAACAGCGGGCACCTATCACGAATTGATGAGATTGTTATTGCCGACGAGACAGACCCCGAAAGCCCTGGCATGCAACTGGCAAAACAATACCAGGTAGACCTGGCGCCGTTTTTTGTGGTGCAAGAAGACGGTAAGGAACCGGTGATTTATACCGTGTATCTGAAGTTTGTGATGGAGGTGTTGGATGGGTGAACGGGGGACGAAGAACGAAGAACGAAGAACGGAATTAGTGTAGCTCCCCAACCCCGCTCGCGGGGCAGGAATGGCGACTCTTTAATTGACGCTTACTTAAGCATCACGCCAGTGCCACCCAGTCCGCAGTAGCCGCCGGGGTTTTTGGCGAGGTATTGTTGGTGGTAGGTTTCGGCGTAGTAAAAAGGGACTTCGTCGGTAATCTCGGTAGTAATTTCTCCATGGCCCGCCTGGGTGAGTTTTTGCTGGTAGGCCGCCCTGCTCTTTTCTGCCAATTGGCGCTGCTCGGCCAGCGGCAGGTAGAGGCCTGATCGGTATTGGGTGCCGGTATCATTACCCTGACGCATGCCCTGGGTGGGGTTGTGAGACTCCCAGAAAACCTGCAGCAACTTTTCAAAGCTTATCTGCTCGGGGAAATACACCACCAGCACAACTTCGTTATGCCCGGTCATACCGCTGCACACTTCGTCATAGGTGGGGTTAGGGGTAAAGCCCGCCGCGTAACCCACCGCCGTCACGTGCACGCCGCTCTGCTGCCAAAAGCGCCGCTCGGCGCCCCAAAAGCAGCCCATACCCAGAACAAACCATTCGCTGCCCGCGGGGAAAGGCGGCTTGATACTGTGGCCGTTAACAAAGTGCTTGGGCTCTACAGTCATGGGGGTATCTCGACCGGGTAGCGCGCGATCGGCCGTCGGCAGGTTTAATTCTCGGGTACGGTAGAACATCAGGCTTTACTCATGGCAACAACAACACGACCCAGACTATGCCCACTCAGCATTTTTTGCAAATATTCAGGCGCTTCGGCAAGGCTGATTTCGCGGCGCAGCAGCGCCAGCTTAGCTGGGCTGGCATCTACGGCCAGTCGCTGCCACAGTGTCGCTTTATAGTCGATGGCCCGCTCGGCAGAATCTACTCCCAACAGAGAAACCCCGCGCAATATAAACGGATACACATTTGCAGCGAATTCAGCACCCGCAGCAAGGCCGCAAGCAGCGACAGCTCCCTCGGCGTGAGTAGCTTTAAGCACGTTAAACAAAGCGTCGCCACCCAAGGTATCAACGGCGTAAGACCACTGGGGTTTAAGCAGCGGCTTGTCGCTGGCGGCCAACCACTGGTCGGGCTGGGTAACACAGCTAGCCCCCAGCGTTTGCAACAGCACTTCGGCATCGGCCTTACCGGTCATGGCCGTGACCTTATAACCGCGCGCTGCTGCCAACAAGACCGCCAGCGAACCCACCCCGCCACTGGCGCCGGTTACCAAGAGTTCGTCCCCTGCCCGCGCGCCCACGCTTTCGAGCTTATCGATGCACATAGCCGCCGTGAGCCCGGCGGTGCCGAGGGTCATGGCATCTATCAGCGATAAATTATCTGGGCATACACAGGCCCACTCGGCAGGTACCGATAGACGCTCTGCCAAACCGCCGGGGCTGTTCATGCCCATATCGAAACCGCTGACCAGCACTCGCTGGCCTGCGGCAAAACGCCCGCTGCCATCACGCACAACACTGCCGGCGGCATCAATTCCCGGCGTGTGTGGATAATTGCGGCTCACGCCCTTATTGCCGGCGGCGCTCAAGGCATCCTTGTAGTTGAGGCAAGAGTATTCCACAGCGACCAGTAAATCTTGCCTGGGCAAATCCTGCTGTTGGCGTGTCACCACTTCGGTACGAGCAGGTTGATCCGTCAACAGAGTTGTTTGCAGTGCGGCGAACTGTGTCATAAAACCTCCGAACTTAGGGTTACCGAGCTGCAAGGCGATTAAGGGTTACAGCCAACTACTGCGATAATGCAGCCGACAGTTTAAGGAACCTCTGAACGAATACAAACGGCTCAGGCAGAGTCAGCGGCTTGTCGAAGTTACAGATCCAAAGAGCGGGTGTCAGAACACCAACAGTGCCAGCGCCCCAACACCAGCCGTTTAACGCTGCTTTAACAAGTCACGAATTTCCGTTAACAACATTTCTTCCCTTGTCGGCATTGGAGTCACCGGTGGCGATGGAGCCGCTTCTTCCTGGCGCTTGAGTCTGTTCAAGACCTTGATCATCATAAAAACAGCAATGGCAACAATAACAAAATCCAGCGTCGTTTGAATAAACTTTCCATAGGCAACAACAACCGCTGCCGAATCTGCAGTCGCCGCCTTAAGCACTACGGCCAAATCCGAAAAATCAACACCACCGATTAACAAACCAACAGGGGGCATGACAATATCGGCAACCAGCGAGCTGACAATCTTGCCAAATGCGGCACCGATGATGATGCCTACTGCCATATCGACCACATTACCCTTTACAGCAAATTCCCTAAACTCCTTGATTACGCTCATCTTGATCACCTGCTATTAAAAACAGAATCCGGATAGACTACGGATTACTATACCCACGAAGGGCAATAAAACGCAGACTCTTGCTCTGGCCAATCCAAACAGGCCCAGTGCCGCAAGGGTTGCGCGCCGCTTCTGTTATAGCTGATTCATAGCACAAAGCCAAGCGTCTGAATAAAGGATTTATACAACAAGGGAGGAGGGGTAAATAAATGCCTTGGGGAGCAGAAAAAACCTGATTTCAGATTTTTTCTGCTCCCCGATCATCACTTTAAGGGATAAATCAAAACCACTGCCGCGCCTGGGCGCGCTGCCACCATTTGACCAGCAGCCGATCGGTGGCCGCCTCGGCGGCAAAACCGAGTTTTTCGGACAGGGTTTTCTTATGGTGAAATTCAATCGATAGAATATCCGCCTCGGGATGTTGCGCCAGCAGGTAAGCATCGCTGGTGGCAATTTCATCAATCAGTTTCACTTCCAGGGCTTTGCGGCCGTACCAGACTTCACCGGTAGCAACTTTGGTCATATCGACCACCGAGCGGTGCTCGGAGACAAAATCTTTAAAAAGCTCGTGGGTATGCTCGATATCTTCTAAGAACTTTTCTCGCCCTTTTTTGGTATTTTCACCCAGCATAGTGACGGTGCGCTTGTATTCACCGGCAGTAAAAAGCTCGTAGTCGATATCATTCTTTTTCAGCAAACGGTGAAAATTGGGCAACTGAGCCACTACGCCGATAGAGCCGAGAATCGCAAAGGGAGCGGCCAGAATTTTATTAGCTACGCAAGCCATCATATAGCCACCGCTGGCGGCGACTTTATCGACACAGACGGTAAGCGGAATGCCTTTGTCGGTAATACGCGTCAGCTGGCTGGCGGCTAAACCATAGCTGTGCACCATACCGCCACCGCTTTCAAGCTTTACCACCACCTCATCGTTGGCGCTGGCAACGCCCAACAGCGCCGTGATTTCTTCGCGCAAGTTATCGCAGGCTGATGCTTTAATATCGCCATTAAAATCCAGCACAAAAACCCGTTTTTTAATGGGGGGCTCTGTACCCTTATCTTGTTTTGCGGTTTTCTTAAGGGCCTTGGCCTGTTCTTTTTCCTGTTTCTTTTTTTGTTTGTGTTCTTGTTTTAATGTGGCGCTATCGAATACCTCTTGCTTGAGGGTATCGGTAAACTCTTCATACAAATCGTTAAGCTTGGTAACCCTAATATGGCCTTTTTCGGCCTCTTTATGCTTACTGCTGACGATTAGGCCAATAATAAAAACTGAGGCCACCACAAAGGTAACAACCTTGGCGAGAAATAATCCGTACTCTGCTAAAAATTCCAATCCTCTACTCCTGTTAGTGTGTTATTGCCATTGGCCCACAACGCCTTTGGCTGCATCATTTAAGGGCCGGGTAATTAACCCCGACTGCGTCAAGCTCACTTCAAATAGAGCGCCATCGGCCATAGGCAAGTAGGTGGCGCTGCCGTAACTGGCATCTACCAGTCCCAACGCGCCATCGCTGCTACGTGCCCACTGCCATAAATCCACACCGTAACGGCTTTCGCTAAAAGCAAATACCGAACGCGGTTCTGTGCGTTCTTTGTCTAATGCAAAATAGCGCCCGCTGATACGATCGAGACGGTAGCCAGGGGCAATGCCCACGCTGGCCAATACCCCACGCCACTTTATAATGCGGGCATCAAGCTGCCATTGATCACCGCGCAACTCATAGGTGCTTTGCTCCCCCTCCGCGTCGACCAAGGTAACGGCAAACACTTGCTCGGCCTTTTTTTCAAAGCTCAGTGTAGCCACCACTTGTTCGCGATCAATTTGTCGATAACTGAAAACATCCAGTGCCACCAAGGCAAACATTCCCGCCAGCACCAGCAGGGCCAGGCCAAACATGCCTCGCAGCCAGCCGAGAATCCAGCTATTGTGAAATAAAATTTTAAGCCCGCTATAGGCCACTAACAGACACAACAGGAAAGCGACTATGGTCAACGCCGTGTAAATCATAAGTGACTAGCCCTCTGGGTAGCATCCTTCTGGCAGCGGTCAACAAAACCGTCTATTAACCGCCGGGAAATAGTGCCCACTGGCGGAATCTCGGGCAAGTTATGGTAATCGAACCATTGGGCCGCGACTATTTCATCGTTATCCGGCACTATGTCTCCGCTTTGGTACTGGGCATAAAACCCCAACATCAGCTGGGCGGGAAACGGCCAGGACTGACTACCCATATAGTACAGGGTGCCAAGGTGAATACCTACCTCTTCGGACACTTCTCGCCTCAGGGTTTGCTCTGCGCTCTCTCCCGGCTCGATAAAACCCGCCAGCGCGGTATACATGTTGGTGCCGGATCGCCGATGATGGGCAAGCAGACACTGCTCGCCACGGGTGACCAGTACAATAACGCAAGGGGAGATAATTGGGTAGGCTCGGTAATCGCAGTTGCTGCAATTTTTCACATACTCACCAGAGGCCAGCCGATCGGCTGCTGGCGCAGGCAGCGCGGAGCCACAGCGTCCACAATAGCGCAGGGTTTCGGCCCAATGGGCAAGTTGCATCGCTCTGCCGAGCAGGGCAAAGTACTCCTCGTCCACTACGTTCAGTAATTCACGCAGGCCGCACCACTGACCATTCATCACAGTGTGACTATGGCTTAATAGCGCTATATGCCGGTGGGCCACCACCGGCAGGCTATGGACCACAGGTTCACCGGCGAGCAGCTGGGCGTTTAACTCAAGCGGTGTAAAAGTGGCATCACAGAGTATACGATTGTCATGCACACACCAGAAACGGGCATCAAGCGAAAGCTCAAACACGCGGACTAAATACCATCAGTCAGCTACCGGGTAACCCAACGCCTGAAGGCTTTCCTCGGCCACCTGCAAGACACTGGTATCGGCATTTTTTTCCGACTTGATAGCATCCAGATAATACTCAAGGCTGATCACCGCATCGGCAAAGGTTTCCAGCATATGCTGAATCGCCGAGACAGAACTGCCACCTAGCAAGGCATCGGTGACAAATTTTTCACAAGCGCTGACGACCTTGGCGGCACGGGGTAAATTTAACACCAGCATACCGCCACGCACGGAGCTCAAGGTAGAGGCTACATTTTTGATATGACCGACATCGTAATTGGATTCGGCATAGGAATTCAGGGCGCGCTTGATCATGGCCAGGCCCGATTCGGCCTCCTCAATCACCAAGAACTCGGCCTCGTGAATCTGGCTACTTGACAGTGCTTCCTGACGCGTCAGCGCATTGAGCTGCGCCAGCTTTTCTTCGGATAAATTCATTTTGGCAAGGCCGGCTACGGTGCTTTCTATATACAGCAAGGTATCGGCCACGCTCAATAACTCATCGGCATGGGCCGGCACTTCGGCAGTTTGCCAACTGGTGATTTTCTTGATTTCCTCTTTTAGAGAATTACTCGGCGACACCAGCCCCACCATAGACAAAATATCGGCAATCTTTTTCAGGTTATCTACCAGCTCCGGGCTGTCGTTAAGCAGCTCGATACCGCCCTGGGCGGCGCGCTCTAAGATATTTTTAGTGGTGCGCAATTCGTCTTGCAGTACAGCGGTCATAGAACTGACAGTGGTTGCGCTAGGGCCTCGGAGGAACTCTTGCTCGCGCAATAAACCGGCCTCGTTGTAACCGAGCGCGGGGGCATTAAATGCTGTACGTATTGCGGTAATATTGTCAGATTCGAGGCCAGACAGGGCCACCAGATAGAGCAGTTCCTTTAGTAACGGCTCAGGGGGCATACGCGCCAGCGCCACCTCGCCTTCAAACTGCAAGCGTTTAATTTCCCGGTCAATGGCGCCCAGCAGTGATTTGCGGCTGTTGTTCAAGGTTAACTGCTGTTGCGCCAAGGCGTCGAAAAATGCCAGAGCCACCCACCACAACAAACCCAGCGGATGATTACCCGATACTTTATCCAGGCGCTCCAGTGCGCGACTCATCATGCCCAGTGACGGCTTGGGCTGTTTACCCTGTA
>DATBNH010000123.1:0-3187 GCA_036554405.1 Cellvibrionaceae bacterium
TTCGCCATCGTGATGCACAGAGACATTAAAGCTCGGTTCAGCCACCAGTGCTGCAGCGGCAGCCTTGATCAAAAAAGGTAGTGGCGTCAATTTGGTGCCACGTTTTTCGGCCTCTGCCTTCAAGCCGTTGCGGAATGCTTCAAGGTCGGTAATATCGGCATCGTCCCACTGCGTGACATGAGGAATATTGAGCCAGTTGCGAACCATATTATCGGCGGTAAGCTTTTTGATCTTGCTCATTTTCACGGTTTCAATTTCACCAAACTTGGCGAAATCCACAGCCGGTATTGGAGGAATACCCGATCCACCAGATACACCCTGGCCCGACTGACTGGCCGAAACAATATTTTTCACGTAATCGCGGATATCGTCTTTAACCAGACGACTACGTGGTCCGGAACCATTGACCTTACCCAGATCCACACCTAATTGGCGGGCCAGTTTGCGCACGGCGGGACCGGCGTAGACACTGTTGTTGCCACTGCTGACAGATGCCGCTGTTACCGGCGAGCCGGTTTCAGTTTTAGCCGGTGATTTTTGCTCAGCCGATTCTTTTGGGGCGGGCTGTTGGGCGCTGGAATCAGCTTTCGGTGATGGCTCAGGCTCAGCGGCTGGAACGGCTTCGCTGGACTCCAGCTGACAAATAACACTGCCAGCTGAAACCTTATCGCCTTCTTTCACAGAAATGGCAACAATTTTACCGGCAGCCGGTGATGGAATTTCCATTGAGGCCTTATCGGTTTCCAGCACAATCAAGGTGTCGCCTTCGCCAACTTCATCGCCGGCTTTAACAGGCACCTCAATAACGTCAACATCGCTGGCATCGCCAATATCCGGCACCGGCACATCTTGCACGCTGCTTTTAGCAGGCTCGGCTGCGGGCGTTTTTTTCTCGGCAGCGGCCGGTTTTTCTGCGGCGGGCTCTGCCTTTTCGTCACTGGTTTCTTTACTGCCTTCAGCGCTGGTCTCAATCTCTATAATGGCATCGCCTTCAGAGACCTTATCGCCTTCTTTAACTTTAATAGCGACCACCTTGCCGGCGGCACTACTGGGTATTTCCATGGATGCTTTATCGGTTTCCAGCACCAACAGAGAATCTTCAAGGGCCACGGTATCACCTACCGCAACTGAGATTTCAATGACGTCTACATTTTCGGCGCCGCCAATATCGGGGACTTTTATCGTTTCAATGGCCACTGTCGTTCCTCGTAATTTATCACCCGCGCCAGCTTGTGGCTGGCGCTTATTATCCTGTGTATTCATCGCGGATGGCGATTAACAGCTCATGGGATCTGCTTTGTCAGGGTCGATACCGAATTGTTTGATCGCTTTGGCAACCACATCGGCTTTAATCTTACCTTGGTCCGCCAGGGATTTAAGTGCAGCAATCACCACAAACTCGCGATCCACTTCAAAGAAGTGGCGCAATTTTTTACGCGAGTCACTGCGACCGAAACCTTCTGTCCCCAGCACCGTGTAATCGGCGGGAATATAGCCGCGCAACTGCTCAGCATAGGTTTTCAAATAGTCTGTGGCAATGACTACCGGGCCTTCTTGCTTCTCTAGCAGCTCGGTAATATACGCTTTACGCGGCGTTTCAGTGGGGTGCAGCATGTTGTAACGGGCTACGCGCTGACCATCTCGGGTCAGTTCGTTAACACTGGTTACACTCCACACATCGGCTTCAACGCCAAAGTCGCTGCGCAGCATTTCGGCGGCGGCTCGCACTTCGCGCAAAATGGTGCCCGAGCCCATCAGCTGCACACGGTTTTTCTTTTTGCTGCTGCCTTTTTCCAGCAGATACATTCCCTTGATAATGCCCTCTTCCGCACCTTTGGGCATATCCGGATGATTGTAATTTTCATTCATCAAAGTGATGTAGTAGTAACAGTTTTCCTTGTCCTGATACATACGCTTCAAACCATCCTGCACGATCACCGCCACTTCATAGGAGTAAGTGGGGTCGTAGGTGCGGCAATTAGGAATGGTGTTTGCCAACACATGGCTGTGACCATCCTGATGCTGCAGACCTTCGCCGTTAAGGGTGGTGCGCCCGGCCGTACCGCCTAAAAGAAAACCGCGCGCCTGCGCATCACCGGCCAACCAGGCCAGATCGCCAATGCGCTGAAAGCCAAACATGGAGTAATAGATATAAAAAGGAATCAAAGGCTGACGGTGATTGCTGTAAGAGGTGGCAGCGGCAACCCAGGCAGACATGGCGCCGGCCTCATTAATGCCCTCTTCCAGAATCTGTCCTTTCTCATCTTCCTTGTAGTACATAATTTGCCCGGCATCCTGGGGCGTGTATTTTTGCCCAAAGGCCGAATAAATTCCCACTTGGCGAAACATGCCTTCCATACCAAAAGTACGCGCTTCGTCGGGAACAATCGGTACCACCTGCTTGCCGATGGCTTTGTCTTTGATCAAGATATTGAGCGCGCGCACAAAGGCCATGGTGGTGGAAATTTCACGATCGCCGGTGCTTTTCAATTGCGCACTAAAGGCATCCAACGACGGGATTTGCAAGGCTTCAAAGTCGGCCTTACGCGAGGGTAGATAACCACTCAATGCGCGACGACGCTCTTGCAGGTATTGCATTTCAGCACTGTCGTCGGCGGGTCGGTAATAGGGAATTTTTTCCAGGTCTTTATCTTCAATGGGGATATTAAAACGGTCGCGGAAAGTTTTAAGCGCATCAATATCGAGCTTTTTAACCTGGTGAGCATTGTTTACCGCCTCACCGGTGGGGCCCATACCGTAGCCTTTTACCGTCTGCGCCAAAATAACCGTGGGCTGGCCTTTGGTATTCATGGCGTTCAGGTAGGCATTGTAAACCTTGTGTGAATCGTGACCACCGCGCGCCAGATGCAGAATTTCGTCATCGGACATATCCTTGACCAACTCTAGCAGCTCGGGATATTTGCCAAAGAAATGCTCGCGGGTGTAGGCGCCGCCATTGGCTTTATAATTTTGCATTTCGCCGTCGACCACTTCGTCCATACGCTTTTGCAGCAGGCCAGTTTTGTCTTTGTCGAGCAATGCATCCCACTGGCCGCCCCACAGCACTTTGACTACATTCCAGCCAGCACCACGAAACACGCCTTCAAGCTCTTGTACAATTTTACCGTTGCCGCGCACCGGACCATCCAGGCGCTGCAAATTACAGTTGATCACAAAAATCAGGTTG
>DATBNH010000131.1:0-10537 GCA_036554405.1 Cellvibrionaceae bacterium
TGCCCAAGGCTTTCGTGTGGTCATTCACTACCACAACTCCGAAGCGCAGGCGCGTGCGCTGGCCGCTAACCTCAATGCCGACCGGCCCGACTCGGCCACCTTGGTACAGGCCAACCTCAATCATATCAGCGACGTATTAAAACTCGCCGAGGCGGCTCAGAAACGCTGGCAACGGCTGGACGTACTGGTTAACAACGCCTCAAGTTTTTATCCCACGCCCATTGGCAGTGCTACCGAACAACAGTTTGATGATCTTTTCGGCAGCAACCTCAAAGCGCCGTTTTTTCTGGCGCAAGCTCTCGCCCCTGAGCTTAAAAAAAATAACGGCTGTATGGTTAATATCGCCGATATTCACGCCGAAAAACCCCTTAAAAACCATACACTTTATTGCATGGCCAAGGCTGGCAATGTGATGCTGACCCAATCGCTGGCACGCGAGCTGGCGCCTGATGTGCGGGTTAATGGCATCGCCCCCGGTGCTATTCTGTGGCCCGGCGATGCTGCGGAGTTGAGCGATGAGGCCAAGCAGTCTATTCTGGAAAAAGTAGCCTTGGCCCGCACCGGTGAGGCCGATGACATTGCCCGCACGCTGGTATTTCTGGTCACTAATGCGCCTTATATTACCGGGCAAATTATTGCTGTTGACGGCGGACGCACGTTAAGTCATTAGCAAGTTAATGCAAAAACAGGAGAGGCCATGATAAAAACACTGTGGATTAAAAACGATAATTCCCGCACTGAAGGCGGTGAAGAACAAATTGCCCAATGGCAAGCCAGTGATGACAGTTATTTGTGGATTGATATTAACAATGAATCGCCCGAGCACGAAAAACAACTGCTGCTGGAGCTGGGTTGTCACCCGCTGGCCATTGATGATGTACAACGTCCACGGCATCCGCCCAAGACCGAAACGTTTGAAGATCAGGTAATGATTCTGTACCGGGGCATCAGTTATTTTGATGAAGAGCTCAATGTAGAGCAACTGGTTATCTCTATGTTTGCCGCCGAACGCTGTTTAATTACCGTGCGCCGTGGTCAGGCCCTGGGCATTGAACACTACTGGAGTCATGCTGATAATGAGCTGGTGCGCAATAGCGGGCGCCTGGCGCTGGCCATTATGCATTTTTCGGTGGGTCGCTACCTTGAGGCCGTGCTCACGTTTGAGAATCGCATTAACGAGCTGGAAGACGCCATGCAAGAGCACCCCAGCGATGAGGTGATGCGCGCGTTAATTTTATATAAATCGCGACTGAGAAAATTGCGCCGGGTGTTTCGCTACCACGAGCGGGTTGCCGAAAGTTTATTGCGTGATACCCCCGCGCTACTGGCCCAGCAGACTGACGATATTCAGCACATTTTGCAGAATCTGTTTGATCGCACTGAGCGCGTGCACTCCCTGGCCACCATGTACTATGAAATTGCCGGCGATTTAATAGAGGGGTATTTATCCATCACCTCACACCAGTTAAACAATACCATGCGCGTGTTAACGGTGATTACCGCCATTTTTGTACCCCTAACGTTTATAGCCGGTATTTACGGTATGAACTTTGAGCATATGCCCGAGCTGCAAATCAAAAACGCCTACTTTGTTGCCATGGGCATTATGTTCAGCCTGGGCGTGGGCCTGCTGGTATTATTTAAACGCATCCGCTGGTTGTAGGTGCTGTCGATTTTCGCCCAGGCTAAAACTCTCTGTAAATGTTAGCAACACGAGCAGTCACAATGGCACAAAATGGCAGACCTGCACAGGGTTACAAGTCCCATCGGGTGGCCCACATTGTGGGCTATGGATTTGGCCATAGTCGTGGGAGAATCCGGCCATGAGCACAGCCAACATACATTTTAACCAGCAGATTATTGCCAGTGACGGGCAGAGTGTCCTCACCGCCCTGCTTAAGCGCGGCCATGCTATTCCCTACAGCTGTCAGTCGGGCGTCTGCCACTCCTGCCTGATGATCTGCGACAAAGGCACACTGCCGACAACCGCCACCGCTGGGCTCAGCACCGAACAACGCCGTCAGGGTCTGTTTTTAAGCTGCAGCTGTATACCCGGCGAAGACCTGTGGGTAAGTCGCTACGATCTGGATGCCATTAAAATACCCGCCAAGGTAATCGACAAACAGCTGCTCAATAACGAGGTCATGGCATTAATCCTAAAAGCCGATGTCAGTTTCCGAGCCGGGCAGTTTATGACGCTTTGGCGCGATGCGACCACAGCCCGCTGCTACTCTCTTGCCCGCCCATTCAATAGCGATCATCTGCTGGAATTTCACCTCAGGCTTTGGCCCAACGGCGCCTTCAGTCACTGGGCCAGGCACAGCTTGAAACCAGGCGATCATCTGGCCCTGCAGGGGCCCGAGGGCGACAGCTACTACCGGGACGATGATCCCACTATGCCCCTTCTTCTGGCGGCCACTGGCACTGGGCTGGCGCCGGTATACGCCATTGCCAGGGAGGCACTGGCGCGCGGCCATACTGGCCCTATACACCTGATTATTGGCAGCCGAGACCCAAAGCATTTTTACTATTTGGCCGAGTTGCAGGCGCTCGGCCGCGAGCCTCGGGTGCATATCCACCTGCTGGCGCAAGCGCTGGACCAGGGCGATACCGCCCCCCCAATGGTAGTAGCGGCTGATATCTATGCCTTTGTGCGCAATCAATTTTCTGAGCTGCGCGACTACCAGATACACCTGGCCGGCGCTGAAAGCTTTGTGCAAAAAATGCGTAAGGTTTGTTTTATGGCTGGCGCCAGCCCCCGGCAAGTCTATGCCGACGCCTTTACCCGAGGACACTGAACTGCTCCCTTTGCCGCTTGCGGTGAGGAGATTCGGGAGTGGTGCGCGGGCGTGGCACGGGGTAACAAAAAAATGCCAATACCAGCTCCCTCATTAGCCCTCCCCGGAGAGGATGGCGCACAGTCATCGCAGTTTGCGGCATAAGGCAGCGCGGCCAGGCGCTGAGCGCCGCTCGTGGCGCTGTCTGTCTGCCACCGCCTGACAGCGCAATCATTTGTTTTGCTCAAGCGCCTGAGACTTGCCATAATGACCCAATAAATAATTGACAATAATAGCTAATAGGTTGTTTTCTATGGATATTCTTATTGTACTTGGCACTGTGGTACTGTTGGTTGCGCTTATTGTGTGGCTGAAGCTCCACCCATTTTTAGCCTTTTTATTCGCCTCCTTGTTCGCCGGCCTTGGCCTTGGCATTAGCGCCGATGAAATTCCGGGCATTATTCAGGCCGGCATTGGTAACACCTTGGGCGGGCTGGTAGTCATTGTCTGCCTCGGCGCCATGTTCGGTAAGCTGATTGCTACAAGTGGCGCGGCCGAGAAAATGGCGCAAGTGCTGATCGGCGCCTTCGGCAAACGCTATATGACCTGGGCCATGGTGATCACCGGCTGCATTGTCGGTATCCCCCTGTTTTACAATGTGGGGTTTGTACTGCTGGTACCGCTGGTGTTTTCGGTGGCCTATCGCTCGGGCCTGCCGGCGGTTTATCTGGGCATCCCGCTGCTGGCAGCGCTATCGGTCACTCACGGCTTTCTGCCGCCTTCGCCCTCACCCACCGCCATGGTACCCATGTTTAACGGCCATATTGGCACCACGCTGATCCTGGGGCTGATCGTGGCTATACCCACGATGATTATTGCCGGGCCGATTTTCGCCAGCCGTCTCAAACACATTGACGCCAAACCGCTGGCCACGTTTATTCCCGAGCCCATGCCCGCCGAAAAGCTGCCCAGCACGGCCAATTGCTTTATTACCGCGCTGCTGCCGGTGGTGCTGATTGCCAGTTCGGTGGTACTGCCTGGCCTCTCGCGTGATCCGTCAACCTCGGCACTGCTGAATTTTGCCAGCGATCCACAAGTAGTAATGTTGTTGGCGCTGGCCATTGCCACCTACACCTTAGGCATCAGGCGCGGCACTCCCATGAGTGAGCTGATGGAGCACTACGGCAGCGCGGTAAAGGATATTGCCCTGATTATTCTTATCGTCGCCGGTGCCGGTGCTCTCAAAGAGATATTTGTGGCAAGTGGTGTCAGCGGCTCAATTGCCGCGGGGCTTGAGAATATTTCCCTCAACCCATTAATTCTGGGCTGGCTAATCGCCACCGCCATTCGTATTTGCCTGGGTTCTGCCACCGTGGCCGGTCTTACCGCTGCGGGCATTATGGCACCACTGGTGCTGGCCGGTGGCGTCAATCCCAATTTAATGATTCTCGCCATTGGTGCCGGTAGTCTGATGTGCTCTCACGTCAACGACTCCGGCTTTTGGATGTATAAGGAATATTTTAATCTCAGCCTGAAACAGACCGTCATGTCCTGGACGCTGATGGAGTCTATCGTCGGAGTGGCAGGGCTAGTGGGCGTACTGGCGCTGGACCTGGTGGTCTGATTACCAGAAATACTGCGCCCGGCCGAAAACCGGCGCCGTTAACCCAGGCTCACCTCGGCATCGGCATTGCTGGCCACTATTACATGATTACGCTTAATCGCCTCGGCCAGGTTGCTTACCGGGTCCGGCGGCGCATGTTGACCAGTCAAGCTTACCCAGGTGTTACGCCCGGCATTTTTCGAGGCATAGAGTGCCTGATCGGCACAGTCGACCACTTGCTCCCAACCCAGCGCCTCGGGGGCATCAAGGTAAAAGGGGAAACAGGCAGCGCCCACCGAGCAGGTCACATCAATCTTTTCATCAGCCGCCAGGTTAATGGTTAATTCATCTACAGCGCGTCGGACTCGCTCAGCCATTTCCGGCGCATCGCGGCGATTGCAAAAACGCGCCACCAGCAAAAACTCCTCACCCCCCCAGCGCACCAGATAATCCGTTTCCCGCAGGGTTGTAGAGAGGGCGCGGCTGATATCTTCCAACACTTTATCGCCGGCAGCGTGGCCAAAACGGTCGTTAATTTGTTTGAAATGATCAATATCTACCAGCAAAAACAACATATCCGCATTATTATCCAGCGATCCCTCACCTGCGAGCTGCTTTTGGTAACCGGTAATGGTACGGCGAATATCCGCATCCAAATGCCGGTACAGATAGCGGCGGTTATAAAGGCCGGTAAGAGGATCGGTGAGGCTGGCTTGCTCCAGCTTGCCATAGGCAGTTTTCAGTTCCTGCTGGGCCTGCTCCAAACCGGTATTGATGCGTCTCAGCTCATCGGTACGCTCGGCTACTTTCTGGTCCAGATTGCGGTGAATATCCAGCAATTGCAGGTGGGTTGCCACCCGTGCCAGCAATTCATCGCGCGAGAAGGGCTTGGTGAGAAAATCGTTAGCGCCCACATTAAAAGCTTGTACCAAGTCTGTGGCTTGCTGCTTGGCGGTCAGAAAAATAATCGGCAATGCCAGAGAGCTGTATTCACGTCGCAGTGTTTTACAGGTTTCATAGCCGGACATGCCCGGCATCATCACATCCAGCAACAGCAAATCCACATCGCGCTGCTCGGCAATCAATGCCAGCGCCGCTTCGCCGCTGTCGCATTCGCTAATACGATAATTTTTCAAAGTCAGAAAATTCACTAGCACCTGCCGATTTACCGGCTCATCATCGACAATCAGAATATGCGGCCCGCTTCCCACATGCCCCTCCGGTAGCATCACTTTGTCGGGCACCTCCGTCAGCACCGGCATCGCCGGTACTGCCAGCGGTGCTTCCGCCACCGCGCCTTCCTCGGCGACCGGCAGGGTTACCGTAAACACACTGCCCTGCTCAACATTCGTGTCCACCTTAATACGCCCGCCGTGTAATTCGACCAATTGTCGGGTGACCGACAAACCCAGTCCCGTGCCTCCGACAATACGCCGAGTATCATCCATACCCTGTTCAAAGGCCTGGAAGAGACGCTCGGCCTGCTCTGGCACTATGCCAATCCCGGTATCAGTAACGCTAAAGCTGATTTCCCCAGCGGCCGAGTTGTCGCAGGCACTGACTACAATTTTTCCGCGCTCGGTAAATTTCACCGCATTGCCAATCAAGTTGTGCAAAATTTGTAGCAGCCGGTCTTCATCGGCCCACACGGGTGGTAAATCGGTAGGCACCTGGTTTAGCAAAACGATAGGTTTGTGCGCCAGTAGTGGGCGGGACAGATTGATCACCACATCCACCACTACATAGAGATCTACCGCGCGCAGATTAAGCGCGAGCCCGCGATGACGCAATTTGGAGAAGTCGAGAATGTCATCCACCAGCGCCGACAGGCGGCGGCCACTGGAAACAATCATCGCCAAATTGTATTTAGTCGCCTGCGACAAAACGCCGGTAGCACCTTCCATCATCGACTCGGCCAAACCAATAATACCGTGCAAAGGTGTGCGCAGTTCGTGGGAAGTATTGGCCAAAAATTCATCCTTGAGCTTGTCAACCTCTTGCAGACGCTTAACCAGCATGCGTTCGCGAGCGAACTTATCGTGCTCATAGATGTATTTAATGCGCTGAGCGTGACTGAACCAGTATAGAAGCGCTAACGCCAGTAACACATAAACACTATAGGCCCACCAGGTACGCCACAGTGGCGGCAGTACTTTGATATCAATTACCGCGGGCTCAGGATTCCACAAGCCATCATTATTGGCCGCTTTGACCTCAAATCGATAGCGACCGGGATCAAGATTGGTATAGACCGCGCTGCGCCGATCATCCACATAGCTCCAGCTATCGCTAAACCCCAGCAACCGGTAGGCATACTGATTATCCTGACTCTGGCGATAATTGAGTGCACTGTAGTTGAGCTCCAGTACACTCTCGCCGGGTTGCAGCACCAGGTTTTTTGCAAAATTAATGGCACGCGCCTCACCCTCGGCATTGATCACTTTATTCAACGGTTGATTGAGTACCTGTATACCGGTGATGTAAACCGGTGGCAGGTAGTCATTCTCCGTTAGCACCATCGGGTCAAAAATACTGAACCCTTTGCTGTTGCCAAATACCAACTCTCCGCGCTGGGTCAGCAGCGCCGTATCGCGATTATACAAATTGCCCAGCAAGCCGTGATCTTCGGCAAAATGACGAAACTGCCGGGTGTCCGCATTCAGTCGCGCCAGGCCCTGCTGCGTGCTTATCCATAAAAAACCACCAGGATCTTCTACCAGGCCTGTCACCACCAAATCGGGTAAGCCGTCAGCGGTAGTGTAGTGAGTAAAGGTCTGGGTATCGCGATCAAACACACTCAAACCGCTATCCATACCCACCCATAAACGTCCTTTACTGTCTTCAAAAATGCTTTTCACAAAATTATTCACCGGCGCGCCAGAGGCGCCCTCGGTGTGCCGAAAAAGCTGGAATTCTCCGCTGCTACGATCCAGTAAATACAAGCCGCTAATGGCGCCTACCCAAAAGTTGCCGCGACTATCCTCAAAAAGTGTACGGGAGTAGATAGGCGTCTCATCGCCGGTTTGCTCTAAGGTGGGGTTAAAGCGGGTAAAGTCATTGGTTTCGGCATCGAAGCGGGCAATACCGGATTCTGTCGCCACCCATAAATGGCCGGCCCGATCAATCATTACGTCCCAGGGTTCGCGCCCCGGTATTGAACGCGGATTGCCCGCCTCGGGTAAATAGTGAGTAACGGTACCCGTCACCAAATTCATGCGGTTTAGGCCCCCAGACCATACCCCTAGCCAGAGCTCATCACCCTGCCCGGTTATCGCCAAGATGGTGTTGCCATTAAGGGTATTGTCCCGGCTATCATCACGGGTGATGCGGGTAATGTTATCGCGCTCGGGGTTGAGGTAGTTCAAGCCATAACCGGTGCCGATCCACAGCCCGCCACTGTCATCTTCATAAGTCGCCGTCACACCACCGTCGGTAATCGAGTTGGCGTCGTAAGGATTGTGACGGAAGTTGCGAAAGGCCGAGGCCAGACGATCAACACGATCAATCCCCGAGGGGAAAAACCCCAGCCATATGTCACCCGCCCTATCCTCAAACAGGGAGGTCACCACAAAATTGCCCGGCGAAGTAGCATCACCCTCGACATAAGAAAACGCTGTGAACTCCCCGGTATCAGGGTTAAACAGATTTACCGAACGCCCATCCCCCACCCAATAGCGGCCTTGGCTATCGTGGTAAATATCCCAGACCGTTTGGTTTTTTTCATCCTGAAAATTGGGGTAGCGGACAAACTGGTCAGAGCCGCGATCAAAACGTACCAGACCGCCACTGTAAGTGCCAAACCAGACCCGATCGAAGCGATCTGTAGCCACAGCGCGCACATCGTTATCACTGAGACTTGCCGGGTTGTCGCTATCGTGCAAAAAGTTCTGGACCTTGCCGGTAGCAGGCTGATAGCGATAAACACCGTGAGCGCGAGTGGCCAACCAAAAGTCTCCCGCCTGATCCCGCGTCAGTGCCGATACACTTACGCTTTCACCGTCGTGGGCGCCAAGATCTATTTGCCGATATTCTGCCGACTGCCAATCCAACCGGAAAAACCCGCCGCGAGTAGCCAGCCACAGAACAGTATCGTCCTGCAGCCACAAGTCGCGTACATCATTGCGCGCGCCGGCGTGTAAAAAATGTTGGAAGTTGCCTGTTTGTGGGTCAAAGCGGCTCAGCCCCTCGGTGGTTGCTAACCACAGGTGCCCGCTATCTGCCACGGCGATGCGATTAACATAATTATGGGTCAAGCTATTACTGTTTTCGCTGTCGTGATGGAACACCGTCAAGCTGTAACCGTCATAGCGGCCAAGGCCATTGCCCCCGGCAAACCATAAGAAGCCCTGCTGATCCTGGGCAATGTCGTTGATATAACCCAGTTTGGAGACTTCATCGGGTAAAATATGGCGAAACGTCAGATTTTTGCTGGACGTCGCTTGTGCGGCAACGGCAGGTGCACCCAGTAGGCAGATTAGCGATAAAAGCGCACAGCACACCGTGAAGCGAAACCTGATGGCGGCGAGATTAACAATTGCATAGCAGCTAGACACGTATTTACAAACCCTCAGCCTTTAGCGCCCTCCACATTCAGATGGAGAATTTACACCTCCAGTGTAGACGAATATACAGCAACCGGTGGCACATAAATAAGATTATTCACTGGTCGAAAGCATCCAAAAGCCGTAAAATCAGAACACTTCTCTATAGCCATAATGCCTGCTGACACGGATACTCAACACTATGAAGCCCACAATCAAAGATGTCGCCAAGATTGCGGGTGTATCCTTTAAAACCGTCTCTCGTGTCATCAACAAAGAGGGCACCGTCGGCAAGGATCTGCAAGATAAGGTGTGGAAGGCTGTCAGTGAGCTGAACTACAAGCCCAATTTATCTGCACGAGGCCTGCGTGGCGCCGCTTCATCTATCGGTTTTATCTACGATAACCCCAACAGCAACTATGTGATCGACATGCAGCACGGTATTCTCGACGAGTGCCGCAAGCAGGGCTACGAGCTGGTGATTCACCCCTGTGATGCCAGCGGCGATGAGATTGTGCAGGAAGTGCTGGAAATGATTGATCGCAGTCGCGTGGGGGGGCTGGTATTGACCCCGCCCATCTCGGAAAACCCACTGATGCTCCAGGCCATTGCCGAACGCAAGGTAAAGAGTGTGCGTATCCTCTCAGGCTCATCGGCACCAGACACCCTGTCGCCATGCATTTATATTGATGACCGCACGGCCGCCTTTAATATTACCCAGCATCTGATCGACCTGGGCCATAAAGACATTGCCTTTCTCGGCGGTGATGAAGAACACAGGTCCAGTGGTGAGCGACTGGAAGGCTATAAGATGGCGCTTAAAGAAAACGGCATAAAAGTGGTTAACGCGCGTATTATCCCCGGCAGCTACTCTTTTGAGTCCGGCGTGGAGCGCACCCGCAAAATGCTTCGCCAGGGGGGCAAACTCCCCACCGCCGTGTTTGCCTGTAACGATGAAATTGCCGCCGGCACACTCTTCTCTGCCCGCATTCAGGGCGTGGATGTGCCGCGCGATTTGTCTATTGTCGGCTTCGAAGACAGCCCCTTCTCACGTCAAGCCTGGCCCAATCTCACCACCGCACAGCAACCTACCAGCACTATTGCCCAAAAAGCCGCTGCGCTTTTAATTAAATCCATTAAAGGTCAGGGCCGGGCAGAAACGCCGAGCGAAGGCTTTTTACCCACCTTGATAGTGCGCGATTCCACCTGCCCGGCCCCCAAAGACCGATAGCGATTAATCGGTCACAGGGTAATAATGATTTTTTTGCGGTCCATCCACCAGGCGATTAACCCAAATATAGCCACATGGATCAGAGCAAAGGCCAGCGAGGCATTATAGTGTGATAAAAACTGGCTAAGCAGATTGAAGGCATACGGATAAAAAGCCACACCATCCACAGTGAAGAGATAATAGGTTTTTACCCAGACAATACTTAATACATAGATAAACAGCGGGTTTTTCCCCAGCGGTACAAATACGCGATAAATCGGTAGCACGGCACGAAATTTTTCCAGCTGCACCAACACCAGCAGTGTGACAATTGCGGCACCGGAAGTTAACAGCACAAATGAGCTGGTCCACAGGTACTTGTTAATGGGAAGCAGTAAATGCCACA
>DATBNH010000134.1:0-7476 GCA_036554405.1 Cellvibrionaceae bacterium
CGGTCTCGCCCATTACCGCTGGAAAATACTGACGCTGCCAATTGCTGTGATCCTTGCGCTCGGCACCCAACGTTAGAGGCGACTGCTGGTAAGCACCGGTTTGCTGGGGGCTTGCAGGCGTGGTGGAGGTTACCGGGGCCAGTTGATCCTGGGGTTTCACTTCAGCCAGGGCGTGATGCAGGCTACTGAAAATAAAATTATGTACACTGCGACCATCGCGAAAGCGCACCTCGTGCTTGGTGGGGTGCACATTGACATCCACCGTGGCCGGATCCACCTCAAAATACAGCACAAACGCCGGATGACGGCCGTGGTAGAGCACATCCTGATAGGCCTGCCGCACCGCATGGGTGACCAGCTTGTCACGAATAGCGCGGCCATTTACATAAAAGTGCTGCAAATCCGCCTGGGAGCGCGAAAACGTCGGCAGCGCTACCCAGCCTGAAAGCCTAAGCCCAGCGCGCTCGATATCCAAGTGCACGGCACTGTCCATAAACGCCGGGCCACACACTTGTGCCACCCGCCGCTCACGCTCGGCGCGGCTGCTACCGGCGCGCCAGGCGTGAATGGCGCGGCCATTGTGGCGCAGGGTAAAATCCACCTCAAAACGCGATAGCGCCTGGCGCTTAACCACCTCTTCTAAATGGTTGAACTCGGTTTTTTCGGTGCGCAGAAACTTGCGCCGCGCGGGAGTGTTAAAAAACAGATCGCGCACCTCCACGGTGGTGCCGCGCAAATGCGGCGCGGGCGCCAGCTCGGTATCCATATCCCGGCCCTCGGCCACCACCTGCCAGCCGGCACCGCTATCATCACTGGCGCTGGTGAGGGTTAACCGCGATACCGAACTGACACTGGCCAGCGCCTCGCCGCGAAAACCCAGGGTGGCCACCGCTTCCAGATCGTCGAGGCTGGTAATTTTACTGGTGGCGTGACGCGACAGGGCCAGCGCCAGATCGGTTTTATCGATGCCCGAGCCGTTATCGCGCACTCGCATCAACTTAACACCACCATCTTCCACATCGATTTCAAGCCGGGTAGCACCGGCATCAAGGCTGTTTTCCAACAACTCTTTAATAACTGACGAGGGACGCTCCACCACCTCACCGGCAGCAATCTGGTTGGCAAGACGAGGACTGAGCAGTTGGATTTTAGCCATGAAATACGCTTGTGTTATGAAGTGGGGATGCGCAGGGTTTGCCCAACGCGAATAACTTGACTGCTGTCGAGCCCGTTAGCCTGCTGCAAGCGATTAACACTGGTGTTAAAACGCTTGGCAATATCGCTTAAGGTATCGCCACGGGCAATGGTGTATTCAGTCACACCAGTGTTGCCGTTGGCTTTCTGCCAGGCGAGCAACGAGCCCTCAGGTGGGAACTGATTGAAAAACGCTTCAATACCACGGAACAGCTGATCTGCCATGCGCTCGCGATACTGTCGATTGGCCAGATTTTTGGCCTCACCGGGGTTGGAAATAAAACCGGTCTCCACCAAAATCGAAGGCACATCCGGCGATTTTAATACCGCAAAACCGGCCTGCTCCACCTGTTTTTTATGCAGATGTGCCATCTGCCCGATGGAATCAAGCACAAAACTGCCTGCTTGCAGACTAGAGCCCAAGGTCGCGGTCATGGACAAATCTACCAGCACCCCGGCCAGCATTTCGTCTTTATCGTCGAGGCTGACGCTGCCCACACCACCGATAATATCCGACTCGTTTTCGCGCTGGGCCAGAAAGCGCGCCATTTCACTGGTCGCTCCCCGACGCGACAGGGCAAATACCGAGGCCCCGCGTGCCGAAGGTTGAGTAAAGGCATCGGCGTGCACCGAGATAAATAAATCCGCCTGCATACGCCGGGCAATATTGCGCCGCTCGCGCAGGGCCACATAATAATCTCCGGTACGCACCATGCGCGCCTCGTAGCCCCGGCGGGCGTTGATTTTTTTCACTAGCGCGCGGGAGATATCCATCACCACGTCTTTTTCACGAAGACCGTTAGGGCCAATGGCACCGGGATCTTCGCCACCATGACCGGCATCTACCGCAATAATAATATTGCGCTTAAGGTCGCTCTGCTCCACTACCCGTTCAGTAATCACCGGCGGTGGTGCACCGGCGGGCGCCCGGGTTTTATCAAACAAATCCAGTACCAGCCTATCGGCGGCGCCAGCCTGGCGCTGTAACACAAAACTTTTCGGATCTACCGAAGTGGACAAGTCAAACACCACCCGCAAACCGCCATCACCGCGTGGAGCGTGGCGCACGTTTTTGATGGGGGTATCGGTCAAATCGAGATTGTCGAGGGCGGCGCGAAAACGGGTGCTATCAAGATCCACTACCACCCGCTCGGGGCCACTCAGGGTGAACATACTGTGTTGTACCGGCGCCGACAGATCAAACACCACACGAGTGTGGTCTGGAGCGCGCCAAAGACGCACACCGTCGATATCTACCGCCTGAACGCTGGCGACAAACAGGCAGCCTGTCAACAACAGGCACGCGATCACTAGGCGATTAACAAGCTGTGTTTGCATCATGGTTTCTTAGTGCGCCAAGGCCGCCAGTATTGCGCAGCCTTTTTCAGTTCCAGCCTCTAGCTTAACAAGTCGCCCGCCCGCTTGCACTATCAGTATGGCAGTAACATCCGGCGCTGGTAAAAATCCGCGGCCACGGCTTGGCCACTCCACCAGGCATACAGACTTGTCAGCAAAATAATCACGAATACCCATATACTCCAACTCTTCAGGGTCGCCCAACCGATACAGATCAAAATGACACACAGGCCGGGAAAGTTCATAGACCTCCACCAGCGTATAGGTGGGGCTCTTAACCGCGCCTGAATGCCCAAAACTGTACAGCACCCCCCGGGTCAGCGTGGTTTTACCAGCGCCCAGATCACCCTCTAGAAACACGCAGGCACCCGCCACTGTCGCCAGCGCCTGCCCCAGGCGCTGGCCAAAAGCCACCGTTGCCGTTTCATCGGCAAGCCACAGTTCAAACTCAGGCACTCAACAGTTCTCCTACATAGGGCAAGAGGTCGGTGGCTAATAAGCTCGCCTCGCCGCGATCAGCAGCGCCGAGATCAGCGGCATAAGCGTGCAGCGCAGCGCCCAGCGCCGCCGCCTGATAGGGGCTGAGCCCCTGAGCCAGCAGTGCCCCGACAACCCCACTTAAGATATCGCCCATACCGCCAGTGGCCATGCCGGGGTTACCGGCATTTATCAGTGTCAGTGGATCGATGGCGGCCGCCACCAGAGAGCCGGCCCCTTTAAGAATAACCGCGCCGCCAAAAGCCTGTTGCAAACGGGTGATGGCGGCAAAGCGGTTGGTCTGCACATCAGCGGTGGGGGTATCGAGCAGCCTTGCCGCCTCACCCGGGTGTGGGGTCAGCACCCAGTTTTCGCGTGGCAGGTTGGCATTCAGTCGGCCTGTAGCCAGTAAATTCAGCGCATCGGCATCAAGCACCAGAGGCAAACCGCTATTCAATGCCTGCTGCAACATCTGCTCAGACCAGGGCGATTGTCCCAAGCCCGGTCCTACCACCAATACCGTGGGGCCGCTGAGCCAGGGCTCCAGCTCCTGGCCGGAAATCACGCCGCAGGCCATTACCTCGGGGCAGCGTGCCAGCATGGCGGTCACATGCTCAGGCCGGGTGGCCAGGCTCACCAGCCCGGCGCCGGTACGCGCCGCCGCTTCGGCAGCCATAATGGCAGCGCCGCCACGGCCGGTGTCGCCACCAATCACCATCACGTGACCAAAATGGCCTTTATGGGCGTCGGCCTCGCGCTCGGGTAGCCACTGGCGCATCTGCATAAAAGGGAGGCTGACAGCCTCGGGGTCGACCGCATTATAAATTTCCACTGGGGCGCCCAGATCGTCAAATATCACTTCGCCTGCCAGCGCCGGGCCACGGCCTGTATACAGTCCGCGCTTTTGCCCAATAAAAGTAACAGTAACAGTGGCATTGATCGCCAGCCCTAATTCGGCGCCGGTATCGGCATTGAGTCCGCTGGGCAAATCCAGCGCTAACACCGGCAGGCCCGAAGCATTGATCTGCTCGATGACGCGGCGGTATTCGGGGCGTACTTCGCCGCTGATGCCGGTGCCCAGCAAGCCGTCAACGATAACTCCACTGCTCGGCGCCGGCCCCGGCGGCATCATAATGACCCCTTCCTGGCGCGCGTAGTCAAAGGCTACTTTGGCAGCACCGGTAAGTTTTTCAGAATCGCCCACCAGAATCACGTTTACCGGAATTCGCCGCGCTGCGGCCAGTGCCGCCAGCACAAAGCCATCGCCGGCGTTATTACCGGCGCCGGCGTAAACGGTAATTTCGTCTACCTCACCCCAGTGCTGTAACAGTGCCTCAAAAGCCGCACGGCCAGCGCGCTTCATCAGATTTATGGCGGGTACACCGCTGGCGATAAAAGCATCATCCAGCGCGCGCACCTGAGCGGCGGTGTAAAGGGCGGTAGAGGCAGTAACGGTCATAGCACATCTCGGATAAATAAAAAGCAGGTACAATAGCCCGGCATTATAGGGGATAACACCTAACAGGTAACACCAGACAAAGTAACCGCGACTTATGAGCAAGCTGTGACCGACACCTTCGACTACCGAAAACTGGCCGCTGACATCAAACGCTGGGGCCGCGAGCTCGGTTTTAATCAGGTGGGTATTGCCGATACCGACCTGGCGGCGCCAGAGCGTGCGCTGCAAGCTTGGCTGGCGGCAGGGTATCAGGGTGATATGAACTGGATGGCCGAGCACGGTCACAAGCGTTCACGCCCTGAGTTACTGGTGCCAGGCACCGTACGGGTAATTTCAGTGCGTATGGACTATCTGCCGGGGGACACAGACCAGATTAAAGTACTTAAAAACCCCGAAAAAGCCTATGTGTCCCGTTACGCCCTGGGGCGCGACTATCACAAATTAATACGCAAGCGCCTGGCGCAACTGGCGCGGCAAATAGAAGCTGCCCTACCGGCAGAATTGCGGGCCAGCGGCGAGCAGCAGATGCGCGCCTTTGTCGACAGCGCCCCGGTGCTGGAGCGCCCGCTAGCCGAAAAAGCCGGGCTCGGCTGGACGGGTAAGCACACTCTGATACTCAATAGCGAGGCGGGCAGCTGGTTTTTCCTCGGGGAAATCTACTGCTACCTACCGCTGCCGATAGATGAAAGCCAGCAGCCCAACCGCTGCGGTGACTGCACCGCCTGCCTTAAGGTGTGCCCCACCGATGCCTTCCCCGAGCCTTATGTGCTCGACGCGACGCGTTGTATTTCCTATTTGACCATTGAGCACAAAGGTGTGATTGCCGAAGAATTTCGCGAGCCCATGGGCAACCGGGTGTTCGGCTGTGATGACTGTCAGGCCATTTGCCCCTGGAATAAGTACGCCAGCCCCACCGCCGAGACGGACTTTTTACCGCGCCACGGCCTTGCCGACAGTGACCTTGTTACCCTGTTTAATTGGGATGAAACGACTTTTTTAGCCAATACCGAAGGCTCCGCCATTCGCCGTATTGGCTACCAGCGCTGGCTGCGCAACCTCGCCATCGGCCTCGGCAACGCTCCGGCAGACCCCGCTATTATCGCCGCACTAGAGGCACGCCTTGGCAACCATGGGGATATGGTCGACGAGCATATCCGCTGGGCGCTGGAACAGCAGCGCAATCCCAAGCGGCGGCGGCAGAGGAAGATAAGGCGATAGAACGGGGTACGGGGTACGGGGTACGGGGTACGGGGTACGGGGATTGACCATCTTGTCCTTTCATCGTTCATCGTTCTCCGTTAATCGTCCTTCGTAATCCGTTCTCCGTTTATCGTTCTCCGTTCAGCTCCGCCTATCACCCCCATAGCCAATAAAAATCAGTCGAAACGAGCAAAAATGGTCGCCATCGGGTACAATCACCGGCCTTATTTGTGGCTCCGGGCGCTATTTTAGTGCATCTAAATTCCGGATCGCCTACCTCATTCACACTGACAATGAACGGTACGCTATGAAAACACTGTCTGATATCGGTTTGGTCGGCCTCGCGGTTATGGGCGAGAATCTTATCCTGAACATGGAGAGCAAGGGCTTTACCGTTACAGCCTATAACCGCTCTGTCGATAAAGTAAGAGACTTTATGGCGGGCCGCGCCAAGGGTAAAAATATTCGCGGCGCTGAATCCATTGAGCAGCTGGTAGCCTCTTTGGAAAAACCCCGCAAAATTATGCTGATGGTAAAAGCCGGCCAACCGGTTGACGATTTTATTGAGCAGCTAGTACCCCATCTTGAACCCGGCGATATTATTATCGACGGCGGCAACACCCACTACCCCGACACCGATCGTCGCACCGCTTACCTCGAGAGCAAAGGCCTGCTGTTTATCGGCACCGGCGTTTCCGGTGGTGAAGAGGGTGCCCTCACCGGCCCTTCCATTATGCCCGGCGGTTCACCCAAGGCCTGGCCTTTTGTTAAAGATATCTTCCAGGGCATCTCGGCCAAAGTCGATGATGGCAGCCCCTGCTGCGACTGGGTGGGCGAAAACGGCGCTGGCCACTTTGTCAAAATGGTGCACAACGGCATCGAGTACGGCGATATGCAGTTGATCTGCGAAGCCTACCAGATTATGAAAGATGTGCTGGGCATGAGTGCCGATGAAATGCACGAAGTCTTTGCCGAGTGGAACAAGGGCGACCTGGACTCTTACCTGATCGAAATTACCCGCGACATCCTCGCCTTTAAAGACGAAGACGGCGCGCCATTGGTCGATAAAATTCTCGACACCGCCGGCCAAAAAGGCACCGGCAAATGGACCGGCGTTATCGCCCTAGACCTCGGCATTCCCTTAACGCTGATTTCCGAGGCGGTTTTCTCTCGCTGCCTGTCCTCACAAAAAGATCAGCGCGTTAAAGCCTCTAAAGTAGTAAGTGGCCCCACCATCAACTTTGAAGGTGACAAACAAGCGCTGGTTAACGATTTAAAAGACGCGCTCTACGCCTCTAAAATTATCTCTTACGCACAGGGCTACCTGCTAATGCGTGAAGCCGCCAAAGAATTCGGCTGGCATCTTAACTACGGTGGCATCGCCTTGATGTTGCGCGGCGGCTGTATTATTCGCTCCAGCTTTTTGGGCAATATCAAAGAAGCCTTTGATAACAACGGCGAGCTTGAGAACCTGCTGCTGGATGACTACTTCCGCACCACAGTAGAAAAAGCCCAGGCCGGCTGGCGACGCGTGGCTGCTGCTGCCATTACCAACGGCGTACCGGCACCGGCTATTACCTCGGCCCTTAACTACTTTGACGGCTTTCGCACCGCGCGCCTGCCCGCCAACCTGCTGCAAGCCCAACGCGACTACTTCGGCGCCCACACCTACGAGCGCACCGATAAGCCACGCGGTGAGCATTTCCATACCAATTGGACGGGGCGTGGAGGTTCGACGGCGTCGACGACTTATAATGCTTGATGTCTGACGCTGACGGCTGACGGCTGAC